>CAUJFK010000343.1 GCA_963169175.1 Acidobacteriota bacterium
TGCAACCGGTTGCTCTGATGCCCTGAAAAGCAACAGATCCCCGTCGAATTTCCCCGGCATATAGTTGTCCCTTGCGTCGCGTATGGCGGCGTGATTGCGCATCATATTTTGAGGCAATGCCCGCCCGGTTACCTTGTTGTATTCAATCGCAAACTGGTTTTTTCTCCACGCGATCTTCCGCCTTACTCTCTTGTTCAACTTTGCCAGCTTCGAATGGATGAACCGTAAGCGCGATCGCCAATCCTCAAATTCGGCGATCTGATTGCCGATGGCTTTTACTCGAAACAGGATGGAGCTCAGACCGCCAGTGCGGTGTGCTTGATTTTCCGGGACGAAGAATGCCGGAGCCGCGGTATCGAATAGTGCAAGTGTCTCGACTACCTTGCCCATGGAAACTAGTTGTCTTGCTGCTTCAAATGCAACGAGGCCACCGAACGAGGCGCCGCACAATCGATACGGCCCGGTGGGCTGGAAGGATAGAATCTCCTTGAGGTAAGCGGCAGCCATCTCTTCGATTCGATCATGGGCCGTTTCGGATTTGTCCGCTACTCCGCGCGCCTGCACCCCGTAAAACGGCTGATCATTACCTAACTCATTCGCAAGGTCCCTGTAGAATAAAACATTTCCTCCAGCTGCGTGTATGCAGAACAGGGGCAGGCGATTGCCCACAGTTTGAAGAGGAACGAGGTACTTCCATGACGCCAAAACCCCGCCCCGAGCCAGTTCCACCGCCAATTTTTCGACCGTTGGTGAGCCTATCAGGGCGGAGAGCGGCAATTGGACACCGAATTCATTTTCGATTTCAACAAACAGGCTTACGGAGAGCAGTGAATCTCCTCCTAACTCAAAGAAGTCATCATGAATACCAATCGGACTAACGCGAAGGAGCGATTCCCAAATATGCACCAGCTTTAATTCAGTTTCATTCTGAGCCGCTACGCAATTTGCGGTTGCCTCTTCGTGCAAATACGAGGGTGCAGGCAGTGCCTTGCGATCGATCTTTCCGTTCGGTGTAGTTGGCAAAGCGTCGAGCTCAACAAAAGTCGAAGGGACCATATGGTCGGGCAACGTATTTTTTATATGTTCACGCAGGGCGTTCACACGAATCGTCTTTCGACGATTTCCGACAACGTAGGCCACAAGTCTTTTTCCTCTGCCCCCGTCGTCCCTCGCGACAACAACCGCTTCTTCAACTGACGGATCGGATAGAAGCACGGTCTCGATCTCGCCAAGCTCGATTCGAAAACCGCGGATCTTTACTTGATTGTCGATCCGGCCTATATACTCCAGCTCGAGCGACGGTAGGTAGCGCACCAGGTCCCCGGTCTTATACACGCGCGCGTTGGTATCTGGGTCAAAGGGATTCTGCAGGAAACCGGCTGCGGTCAGGTCGGGCTGATTCAGATATCCGCGAGCAAGACCCGCGCCGCCCAGATAAAGCTCCCCAGGAAACCCCATCGGAACTGGCTCCATATTCCGATCCAACACATACGCCTGCGTATTGAGTATAGGCCTTCCGATCGTGGCATGGCCGTCCTTGCGGAGTGTATAGGTTGAGTACGTTGTATCCTCGGTCGGGCCATAGAGATCGAACACCTCGTGTACCGTTCCGGTTTCATATATGCGCTTTACCAGGAAAGATTTTAGGGGCTCGCCAGCCAAGTTTACTGTAGTGACAGACTGTGGTAATCCGTCCATTCTTAGCAGTTCGACCATCGCTGACGGGACAGTATTGATCAGTGTGGCCTCGTCGGAAACCTGGGAATTCGCGAAGTGAAGAATGTTTTCCACTAAGAGGACTGTCCCGCCGCAACTCAAGGGAGCAAAGATCTCAAAAATTGATAGGTCAAAGCAAACGGAAGTCGACGCCACCGTACCCTTTAGTTTTTCGACACCGAAAACTGAAGTTGCCCATGTCAGAAAGGCAACTGTATTTCTATGTTCGATCGCAACACCTTTCGGCCTTCCGGTTGAACCGGACGTGTAGATCACATAGGCGAGGTTGTTGGGCTTCACCGTCACTAACTCGACGGAGCGCGGTGAGTCCTCGCCAAATGAAGAGGCTTGATCCATCAATATGACCGTCGCTGCCATTCTCCCGAATTTGTCAGATGCACTTGACTGTGTCAGAAGGAAAGTCGGACATGCATCGTCGAGTATTTGGTCCAACCGCGCTTTAGGGTACGCCGGATCCAGCGGAACGTAAGCTCCACCTGCCTTGAGAATTCCCAGAATACCGACTATCAGTTCAACTGACCTTTCGAGGCAAATCGCGACCAGAATTTCCGGTCCAACCCCTAACCCTCTGAGACGATCAGCTACTATTTCCGCCAGCCTGTCCAATTCTCGATAGGTAAGTCGTCGATCTTCCGTTACCAAAGCCGGATCATCGGGAGTTCGTAATACCTGTGCCTCGAATAGGTGATGAATGCATAGGTCATTCGGGACTTCACGCGGGCTGTTGTGAAGATCGAAAAGTAGTTTTCGCCTCTCTTTCTCGCTCATCACGGGAAGGTACTTCAAACTACGATCAGGCTCCGCGGAAATACCGTTCAGAAAACTGGTGAGATACCCGAGCAACCGATCTATGTCGTCGAACCCGATCCTATTTCGGTCGTAGAGCAGAGAGCATTGCGACCCCTCTTCATCGATGATCAACGTGATGTCGCCACCGAGCTTTGGAAGTTTGTCGTTTCGGCCACTCCTCAAAACAACATTTACCGGATATTCATCTAACACTAAATTGGATTCGGCCGACCGAGACAGTTGAGGATATCTCTTAGAGATATCCCGACCAAACACTTTGTGTTTGCGTACCGCTTGACGCTCTTTTTGCGTAGATTCGAGAAGATGGCCAAACGGTTGTTGCGTGTCGACGTCGAAACGGAAGGGAACGCGGGCCGCAAAGACATCATACAGATTTGCAAACTCGTTATGCTCGGTCACATCGAAGAACCCAACGTCAAATTGCCCCGTGTCATTCAATCGGGCAAGAAAGCCGCCAAACGCCCCGAGTACGTGTACGACTGCCGATTGGGAACCGCCCGATCGATCGATGAATTCACGAAAGGCGGTCGGAAGTGAAAATGAAAGCTCGTGGTAATCTGCGGCAATGTTCGAACTGCCTGTCCGCGCAAAGACCAACGTGGCCGGATTTAGGGCAGATAGTTTGCTCACCCAGTACGTTTCTGATCTACAAGTTTTGTTAATACCAGCTTCTATTCGCCGGCAATCTTCAATCCCAATGCTGCGCAACTTCGAGCCGATCTGGAGGCCAAACCCAGTCACAAGATCGGCAACTGCAATTGGCCGCCCATCAAGGTGTAGCAGACGCCGAAGGATAATCTCCTTGTCCAAGGTTGAGATTCGCAAATAGTCCATGCCGATTTCATTAAGCGTTCCAGGCGAGGATTCCGCTTTCACATCCGGTGTATCGACCTCCGAAGCGAGTAGGACTGAATCGCCAATCGCTATCTTCGCAGTGCCCAGAGGATTTGGGTGTGGCCCAAAATCCAGAGCACGGACCAAGGCTGAGATATCCTTCGACGAGGAGTTCCACGAAATGATGCCGCCATTTGCGGTTCGATCGAATCTTGGGAAAAATGTTCGTTCGGCTAGATCCTGCGCCCATGCTTTGCAATACCCGCTTGAAAGTTCGCCAATAAGCTCATTGAATGCCACTGCGGCGGCCTGGTAGCACTTGGTATTTAATGAATGTGCTGTTTCGTCGTCTGTGATATCGACTGCCTTTTGAATTAGTATGTCTCCAGCATCGACAATGTCGTTGGCCAAATGCCACGTAATCCCGTGCTGCCGTTCACGATTCATTAAAGCCCAAGATGTCGCGTGAGTGCCTGCATATCGCGGCAATGGCCCATCGTGGTAATTGATCGTTGCCCTACGAGGAAGGTGAAGGATCTCCCTCCGAAGGATTCGGTCGTTAACTATGCTAAACAAGTAATCGAAAGGTTCCTGAAAGTTATCCAGAAATTCCTTTGTAGAGCTATAAACCGGGATGGCGTGGCCGCGAATCCAACTTGAAAGTTTGCTATCGGTCGAGATCACGGCGGCTAGATCATGTCCGTTCTCGATAATGATCTCGGCGCATCGAAGAGGAAGAGTTCCCATTCCAACGATCACGCATCGAAGATTACTCTGGATCGCCCTATTCGTCATTTCAATTTTCAGTCGAGCTGCTCCGCATTTCCAGCAACGAGGTCGCTGCGGCCCAATCGTCGAACGTGTCAATGTTGACGTGGTCAGTCCCCACTATCTCGTATCCTCTTGCATCACTTCCGTAGAGGTTTCCAAAACTGTGCAGGGCGCAGCATCGTGTCAGGTAAACCGAGCCGTCGCGGTGGTAGGCGGGTGGCAATTCTTGTCGTCTCGGGATGGGGAGAATTTCGCCGGTAGAAAGTCTCATTCGATCGTCCGTTTCTCTCCAGTAGACCCATTTCGGATTATATTCGTCGGGTACGCGGCGGACAGTAAATACGGAATCGGCGCCGGTCCTTTCAAGCAGTTCGATGCATTTGTCAATGTGGTTCGCCTTTCTAAGGGGATTTGTTGGCTGCAACAGGCACACAGCATCGAATCGATCACCGCTCATTTCCAGTTCACGAATAGCATGAAGGACGACAGGAAACGTCGGTGTATCGTCGTTAGCCAGATCCGCGGGTCTCATGAACGGAACATCCAGCCCGAGGCTAAGCCCGACGCGGGCGATCTCTTCGTCCTCAGTGCTGAGAACTACCCGTGAAAGCCGAGTAGCCGACAACGAGCTTTCCGCTGTGTAGGCGAGCAAGGGTTTACCGCAAAGCTCCCTTATGTTCTTGCGGGGAACTCCCTTCGACGCTCCCCGAGCCGGTATAAGTCCCAATACTTTCAACACAAAAAATTGATCAGTACGTAAGCCGCTTGCGGATCTCAAGAGGAGCCTCCGCAAGTACCCTGGATATGCGAACTCCGGCGTTGCCGTCACCGTACAGTTTATCCACGGCGAAACGTCCATTTCTCGTTTGCTGCCTTATTGCCGCAATAATGTCTTCCTTTGTATAATCGACGTCGACTACGTTGGCGCCCCTTTCGCGGCCCACTTGCCTGGTGCCGATGTTGACAACTGGAACACCGAGAAACGAACATTCGCGAATGCCGACACTAGAGTTTCCCACAAGGCATTTGCTGCTGAACAAGAGCCGCAAAAAATCGGACGGCTCCATGTTCTTGAAGAACGAAATATTTTCGGGTCGATATTTCTCACGAAATGACCGTATGCCGTTTGATGTGCCGTCCGAGCCTGCATCAACATTCGGCCAGAACCAAAGGGTCGGCATGTTTATCTCGTAAATGGCCTCAAGCGTTTCCATTACATGCTGTCTTGCGAGCTCATGTTCAGTAGTTACGGGGTGTTGCATGACCACAAGATAACCGTTCTCCAACTCGTGCAAGTCACCGACGCCACCGTACCGCTCGAAAGGATTGAAGTTAAGTTTTGCGTGTCCCGTCAATCCCGCGGCAATGTCTATCGACGGGCAACCTGTAACAAATACCTTTCTAGGCTCTTCGCCCATCTTTTCAACACGCTCACCCGCGCACCTGGTTGAAACGAAATGCAAGTCTGCGAGCTTAGTTACAGCGTGACGCACTTTTTCATCGATCGAGCCGGTAACCTCACCGCCTTGAATATGTGCGACCGGAATGTTCATGTACGAGGCCGCTACGGCCGTCGCCAGCGTCTCGAACCGATCCGCGACGGTCACGACGGCATCGGGTTTTAGGTTATCGAATACCGTGGCGAGTTCAAGCATGCCCAAACCGGTCGTTTTCGCCATCGAGGCGGGGTTCTCGCCCTCGAGTACCATGTACACTCGCGCCGCGATCGGGAAGCCATCCTTCTCGATGTAATCGACCGCGGTTCCGTACCGGTCAAGCAGAGCGGACGCCGCGACGACAAGCTGCAGTTCAAGGTCAGGATGATCCAGTATTCCCTGCAGCACCGTCTTCACACGGCTGTAGCTGGGCCTTGCAGTTATGACCACACAGATCTTACGGGGCATTGGATAGAAGGTTATGTATTTGCGGCGGCGATCTCGCTTATCTCGAGATCCGAGAGCTGCAGCAGTTCATCCGCTTTTACGTCGCGGCCTAGACGGCGACCCAGTAGTTTGGGGATATCGGAAGCCTGAAGTCCCATTCCGGGTTTTTTCAGTTTAAGGTGTTCCTCTGAGAGAACCGTACCTGCGGGCATATCGCTACCGGCGACTAAGCTCTTTGTGAAAAGAGTGCGCAATGGCTGCATCTCTTTTGCGATCTCCGTTTTTGAGACAGGCGAATCGATCATTCGTTCGATCTGTCGTACACCATCAACCAATTGCCGAAGTTCCGATGTCGTTACTGACGCGGGAACATCTGGCCCGAACATCTCACGGCTCAGAGCAACGTGAACTTCGAGCACTTCAGCTTCCAGCATAGCGGCGGCTAGGCCCGCAAAAATGGTTCCGGAATGATCTGACAAACCGACCGGTACCGAGTATCGGCCGCGAAATTCATTGAGCAGATTCAGCCCGATCTTTTCTGGTGGACACGGATAAACCGTCGTGCACTGTAGTACGGCTAAAGGATTTCCGCTCTCCTTAACCAATGCGACCGCATCATCCAACTCCTCCCAATCGCTCATTCCGGAGGAAAGAATTATTGGAGACATAGTCGCAGCAATGTGCTTAAGGAGCGGGCGATTGCCGATTTCGCCCGAAGCGATCTTCCAAACACTCATTCCTATGTTTTGAAGAAGATCAGCCGCCTTTACACAAAATGGGGTACTCAAAAACAAGATCCCCGAATCGTCCGCGTGTTGCTTCAATCCCCGCCACTGATCCTCGCTGAACTCCATCCGCTGCCAATATTCGTACCGGGATTCGTCCTGGCGGCTAAACTTTATTCGCCACGGTTCCTGCGGCGTACTTTCCTCGCTGGCAATGTGTGTTTGAAATTTGACGGCATCCGCGCCGGCACGGGCGACAGCGTCAATGAACGAGTGGGCCATGCCAAGACTGCCATCATGGCTCTGAGCGACCTCGCCTATAATTAAACATCGGCCCGGCCCGCGGCCGGCGAGAAGCCCGGACAAGCACTGGTCCCGAAAGGTATTATTCGATTCGATCATTTGAGGATCGACAGTAACCTCTTACCTGTCCAGATGAAGGCTGCTGAACTCAGCGTCGCCCATTTCAGCGGCCTCAAGCTGGCGATAATATACGCTGTTGTAGTATCTATAACCACTCATGGGAACATCGTTCAATACCACGCCGACGACATTTCCATGGACCTCATGCACCTTTTTCCTGGCACGCGATAGAACATCTCGAGAGCTCATGTTCGACCGTGCAACAATGACCACCGCTTCAACACATGTGGATAAGATGACGCTGTCCGCAAAGTACAGAAGTGGAGGCGAATCGATAACCACGTGGCTGTAAATAGCGCCAAGGCTTTCAAGGAGTCGTTTCATCTCCACCGAGCCGAAGAGATTGGCTGGATTCGGTACCTTTGGACCCGAGGGAAGCATATCCAGATTTGGTTCAATATCTTTCCGAATCGTTTGGTCGATAAGATCTTGATCGAGGTCCTTTGCCGTAACCAGGGTACTTAACCCTTTGGTGTTGCTAAGATCATTGATCACATGCATCTTCGGACAGCGGAGATCTGCGTCGATCAGCAACACACGGCAGTTCATTTGTGCAAGGCTCTTGGCAAGATTGAGCGAGGTGATCGTTTTTCCTTCGAAAGGCTGGCCGGAAGTGACAAGGATTGTTTTTGGAGCTCCGCCGGCGGTTGAAAGTAACAACGAGGTCCTTAGCTGATGGAACGCTTCGATCATAAGTGGCTTCTGAAAAGATTCCATCTCGTACGAATAGTGTTTACCGATCCGTCTGCTGTTTCCGGGGAACCTGCTTGGCAGAAGTCTATTCTTGAGACGATGAGCCACGCCGGGGATAAGGCCAATGATGGGTATACCCAAGCGATTCTCCAGATCATCGGTCGCCTGGATCGTATCGTCAAGCCAGTAGAGCGCAAGAGCAAGCCCGACTCCCGCAAAGAGCGATCCGATCAAGGCAAGCGTCACATTCTTTGTCCGCTGAGGTCCATCCGGGCCGCCAGGAACGAGCGCCCGGTCCACTATATGAACATTGTTCGGCGTACCGTTCAGGACAACTTCGGTTTCGCGCGATCGCTGAAGAAGGTTGTTTAGCAGGCCTTTGCTGGTATCGACCTCTTGCTGAATTATCCTGTAGTTGATCGACGCCTCATTTTGGTCCAGAACTGCATTTCGCTGATGGTCAAAATTGCTCCGTAATTGGCTTTCCCTGGCGGCGGCTTCTCGGTAGGTCTGCTCAAGGCCGGCCATTTGCGTGTCAACCGACCTTTTCCGGCTTCGCTGCAGTTCGAATTCGATCGCTGCGATCTGACTTTTGATCTTCTTGACCTCCGGCCATTCGTCGGTGTACTCGACCTTGAGCTGTTGAAGCTGTTGCTGAAGACCGGTAAGCTGTCCTTCAAGGCTCGATGTGCGGGGGTCTTTACTCTCCGCGGACGGCGCATTCATTGGATTCTGCAGAGCGGCCCGGTACGACGTTTCCGCATTTATTCGCTCATTTTCCGCCTGACTAAGCTTATTGTTCAGGTCCGCAAGCCTCTGGACTACCGTATTCTGGTTGGAATCAAGCGATAGGATCTGATTGCTCCGGCCGTAGTTCATCAATCGTTCTTCGCCCTGGCGTATTTGCGATTGAAGTTCGGCTACTCGCTTCTGAAGAAAATCGCTGGCCGACGCGTTGCTTTCCACTTTCTGTTCGAGATTTTGGAGCACGTATGCATCCGCAAGAGAGTTCACAACATTGGTGGCTATAACCGGATCGAAATGGGTGAATTCGACCCGTATCAATCGCGTCTCCTTTACGCTTGTTCTGTCTTCTCTTACAGGAGTAACCGAAAGGCCGCGCCTTAAATATGACACGTACGGTGCAAGGGCCTCGGCCTGACTGTCGAGATCCGCCAATGAATCGTTCTTGAGGTTCAGGCGATTTGGCGACGGCTCAACATCTTTGGCGGTATCAGCCCGTCGCGGGGGATTGTACATACCGAACATCCGAAGTACGTTCTGCCACACTGTGGTTTGCTGTCCGATCGCCGGCCGAGAGAAGGTCGGATTGTTCTCAAGGTCCATGTTCTTGACTACGCGACGCAGCAATCCCGGTCCTTCAAGTATCTGCAGCTGAGTTGCGAAGTACGCCGGATCGCCTCCCTGGCTTAGAATGATCGGGTTTGCCGCACCTCCGGTCGCGCCTGGGTTCACCTCGTTGTTGATCTGGATCCGGACCTCCGAGGAGTAGTAATCAGGCTTCTGGGCCTCATAAACGATCACAGCTACGGTGCCAAGAATCGTTATACCAGCTATGAGCCACCATCGTTTTTTTAGAATGTCAAGGATTGTGGAAAGCTGCTGCTTACCGCTTGGTTCGGAAGATGTCCCGCTGTAGTAGTCAGGATAATAATCGTCAGGCTCGTCGAGGAACACGGGTTCCGGGATCTGCATCTGGTTCTTTTTGACTATCGAGTCGCCGTTGCGTATCATTTCACGTAAATTAAGCCTCTGTATTAATAAATAACCCGGAGCGGTAGTTGCGTAACCGTCGGAACTACCGTTTTCACAATGTCGTTGAAGATCTTCCTAACACCGGTTGGGCCCGCGATCTCGACGATATCATTTGCCTCGAGTAGTACATCATCCCGCTTCCCAAGACGAATGTCCTTCACATTTACAGCTATCGCCGATCTGTTGATCGACCCTGGGATCGGACGCCTAATCAGGACCTTGTCCAGTTGCGCACCGCTCGTAACACCACCGGCCATAGCGATCGCCTGCGTTAGGGAGACCTGCCCTTTTATCGGAATTGCCATCGGGCTGTTCACGAGGCCCTGGATATACGCATTTTGCTGGTCCGCAACCGAGACGCGAACGATATCCCCCGCCATTATTATGGGGTTGGCGGCGTCGCTGCCGCCGAAAGCGTCCTCAAGCTGAACGGCGATCATGTCTTCCTTTGGCTTGGTCGGCGTAACCAGGTTGGCGCCGTCACAATAGGCAAGATTCCCATATCTAAGGATCTCAACAGAGGGCCCTGCTGCGGAGCTTGGGCCATTTACAAGCGCCAGAAGTTCTAGAAGCCGGAATTCTCGTTGGAGTTGAAACCGGCCGGGAGAGTTTACTGCGCCGATAACTACCACCGGACTCGCGTTGAATTCGCGCACCGCGACGTTTACAAATGGGCTAATGAGGTACTTTCGATATCTTTCTTTGATCGAATCCGCCAACTGCCGTTCCGTCATGCAGGCTGCGACGACATTGTCGTCGAGCATGGGCAATTGAATTGTCCCGTCGTTTCCAACCCGAAGCCCGCCACGCGAAAGGGTTTCATTCTTGGCAACAACGACATCGATCACATCGCCAGGCCCGATCTTGTAGTTTGGGTTACTCGATACTTGCGCAGGTTTCTCCGTGACCTGTCCAAACAGCATAGCTATAGAACCAAGCAGAATGAGACAAAACAAGACACCTGCCCCGATGCATGATCTTGCAGGCCATAAGGCTATCGCAACGAATCTAATCATGACTCACCTCTGTGGGCTAAAAGCCGCCAATAGCGCGGACATCCGACTTCGCACTTGTGTAGATTTGGCCGTGCTCACCTGTAAGCCTTGCGGCGCGACATTAGTGCTTCGCGAAGATGGTTAGGACAGCGAAGGTTAAGAACAGTATTGCTGATAACCACATTGTATTCTTCGTTTTGCCTGATAAACTGGCCCCGAAGTGGACCGTCGCTGATCTTAAGGACCACACTCTCTCGGACCCATTGCCAGAACTGCGCCTGCGTTGTCCAGTATTCCTTTCCATCGTGGCACATTATTAACGCATTCTTCTTTTGCTTCCTTCGCTGAAGCTTTTTTAGCTCTTTTTCTTTTTGTTTCTCTATCGTCATCTACTACACCTCTATCCCTGCGTCCAACACCTTGCGGACACAATTACCCAAAATAGGGAAACCTGAAAACCAGGCAGTTTGTTGATCATCAACGGTTCGTCAGTGCCTCACCTGTAGAGGTACATTCAAAGCGGGATCCCCACTTTGGCAGTCAGTCGGCTCTCGCTGGCACCTATCGGCCTACTCAGCCGACCAAGGCACTCTGTTGCTGCATCGTTCTGCCGTTTCCGTGAAACGAACCATTTCCACTTGGCATCATGACAAGGCTGTTCTTAAATGCATAGATCACCAACTCGAGCCGGCTCGATATTTCAAGCTTATTGAAAACCGAGGTCAGATGGTGCCTGACCGTGGTCTCTGTGATAAAAAGCTCGTCCGCGATGTCCTTGTTCTTCATGCCGCGACATATCAGATCAACTACCTGCTTTTCGCGTTCCGTTAGAGCATTTGTGACGTGGGCCTTTGGATATTCTTTAAGCAGCCGCTTTTCACTTACAAGCTGGAGGATCGTTTGACCCATTATCATCCTGTCGAACCAGATCTCACCATCGTGGATCTTCGCTATGGCCTTGAACAGGGTGTCGGCATTTTCTTCCTTTAGCACCAAACCGCGCACCCCGATCGTTAGACACCGCTGGTATACTCCGGCATCGTATTTGCCGACAAGTACCAGAACAGGTATGGTAACGTTCTCAAGGAAAGAGAAATGATCTTTTTCGGCGAGATCTGGGAGATCCACCAAGATTAGGTCTGGCGACTCTTCTTCAACGATTTGCTGCGCCGTCTCAAGTTTCGAAGCTTCTCCAATGATTCTCAGGTTCGTATCCGTTTCAAGGAGCATTCGCAGCCCACTTCGGAAAATCGAATACTCGCCGATCACAAGTATCTTTATGGGGGTATTTGTCATGTCGTTCCTCGTTAATCACATCCAAAAGTTTGCCATGCGTTGCATGGCAATAATGCCCTACACAATTCGGCCTCGGACCACTAGTTCGATTGACCGAGCCTGGTGTCAGTATGGCAGCATACATTCCGCCTACTTTTTTGTGAACCAGCGTGCTATTTTCACCACAATAGGCCATCAAGTGAATCACCGAAACCAAAGTCTTGGACAGCTAATCCCAGCCTTGGCCTTATAACCGGCCAAAGATTCCTTGTCGGATCGAACATCCTGCGTAAGTTAGGGCTACGTATGTAAGATTACTCGTCGATCAGAAATGATGCATCGGATGGTGCGCCATATTTCGTGCGATAAATGTCGTTGCCATGATCCAGGTGTTTGCGACATTCAGCTAATGCGGTCGACACACCTATATCGCATCATTCTATGAGCACATCTCGTTAAAGTTTTATGTGCGGCGCTACGCGAATGGGCGCTTTGGCTAGGCGCAATCGTTGACATATTATGCATAATCATATATCCGTTTGTTGATAAGCCCGTTGGAATTCGACCGGAGTAACAGGAATATCTGAACGAATGATCGTTTGCAGTATGCCACGTGCAGGTTGTAATGATTGCCAAGGACTTCGAACTACGCCTTTTAGGCCATGTCCGGGGTTGGATTTCAATCACATAGAGGTATGAATCACGCGCTCCCATCGCCAAGCAGATTAATCAAGATCATTCTGTTCTCAAGGTATCGAATCGTCCAGGAGAGCCTTAAGCTGCTCATCGATTCGAGCCGCGGACTATCAGTTACTGGAGTCTTTTCATTCGGTGACGACTTGGCTTCAATTGCTGAGCTGCCCGACGTAGCGGTTCTCTACATATCGACAGGTGATCGGGTCGAGATAATCTCTGATTTGTTGGAGCGGATACCCCGCCTCCGCGTTATTCTGATCATTGGCAGTGTCGATCTTGATTCACAGGCCGAGGCCCTAAAATTGGGCGCGGTAGGGATCGTGCATAAGGAGCAGAATCCGAAACTCCTGATCGAGGCAATTCGACAGACCTATAACGGAGAAACGTGGCTTAACCAGGTTCTGCTGACCAAGATACTAGAGAAAGGTAAATCTAATGGCAAACCCACATTGAAGGAGCGATTCCCAGCCGACGTTGGGGCCTTAACTGCCCGTGAGATCGAAGTCGTAAAAATGATCGGTGATGGGCTGAAGAACAAATCCATCGCTGAACGCATGTCGATCAGCGAAGCAACTGTTAGACACCATCTGAGTTCGATCTACGGTAAGGTGGGAGTTGAGGATCGTTTGAATCTCGTCATTCTTGCATATCAAAAAGGACTCATTAAGCTCAATGAGAACTCGGAAGGCTCTCAATATCGAGAATCCAGTAGTAATCAATAGCCCTACCTTCTGTCGTTGAAACGTTGGTAACGAACGGAAATTGTCCTGTAAGGGTCTGACCCTATCTTGAGAACCGGGACATACTTTTTCCAAATTACCGGACAGGGAAAGCCTCTTTTCGGAAATCGAAAAAACAGGGTTTGAGCCTTGCCTAAGCTGCTAAGCCATAAGACAAACAGCTTAAAGAGAATGACCCTTTTCTCTGATGCCACAACTACGGTGCCAGCCTAAAATACAAGATGATTAATTCTATTCTTGCCGACGCAGCGGCTTCCCCCCGAGGTATCGAGCGCATGTTCGCACGCGCTGTAACCCTTTTTCTATCTTTATGTTGCTCGATCGCCGATAAAAGGCAGAAGCCGAGATGCCACAGCCTTGAAGATTCCCCCTTACGTGCAAAATGAGCCGATTCCCACACTTTCCATAATTGTTACCGTGGTCGCAGGTAAGCAGTGTCTGCGCAACCATCTCGAAGTACTTTGTCCACAAGCTCGTTCCAATCATTGTGAAATACTGGTTCCGTTTGACTGCTGGTCTGAGGAGATAGGCGGTCTCGCATCAGAGTTTCCTGAGGTGACTTTTTCGTTCTGCGGAGATCTGGGGCTGAAGGGTTCGGCGACGATTAGCAAATCAAACCACTGCTTATACGACCGGCGCCGAGCCGTCGGTTTAAGGCTGTGCCGAGGAAACATCGTTGCGTTGACCGAGGATCATGCGATACCGGCGGACGATTGGTTGAACCGGTTACTCCAGGCACATCAACAACCGTACGACGTGATAGGTGGTGCGGTAGAAAATGGGGTCGATCGCCCAATGAACCGTGCATGGTATTTTTGCGACTTTGGCAGATACGGACGACCCTTTGAGAGCCGGGAAGTCCAGTACGTTTCTGACGTAAACATTTCATACAAGCGCCAGGCCTTGATGAAAACCCAGAGCCTTTGGTGGGACTCCTATCATGAGACGACTGTGAATTGGGCATTGCAGGCGTTGGGAACCAAGCTTTTTCTGGACGCAGAACCAGTTGTTTATCAATGCCGTCCAACGCTATCGTTTTGGCGCGCGCTTGGGGAGCGTGCAGCATGGGGAAAGGTTTTTGCAACGACGCGGGCCGCCAGGTTCCCGCTTTTCAAGCGTTTGCTTTTTTCAGTAGGGACGTTAGGACTGCCCGTGATCCTGTTTTGTCGTGCGCTTCGACATATGAACCGCCAACGTCAAGGCACACTCAGAATTCTATCGACGTTTCCAATCATTGCGTGTTTTGTTGTTTGTTGGGCGGGCGGAGAGATGGCTGGCTACTTGCTTGGTGAACGCAATATGGACGCCGATGCAAGCCCGGAGCGTAAGGCGGCTATGTCGGTATTTCGGTGATAGCAAATTCACTCTTCAAGAATTTTGCGTCATTGACGATGGCCGAAGCGGTCAGCAAACTGTTGACCTTTACAGCTTTCGCCTATCTTGCTCGGCTTTACGGCCCGGTTGGCTACGGTTACATCGAATGGGCCGGTACGGTATTAATGTGTGCCAGCTTGATGGTTGACCAGGGCTTTAGTGCGTACGGCTCGCGAGAGATAGCCAGATCGCCCTCAGATACGGGACGACTTGTGGCCGAGGTTGTGACCGCCCGATTCTTACTCGCCGTAACGGCGTATGCAGTCATTGGCGGACTTGCCTATCTCATGGCCGACGATCGGGCCATCTCGAGTTTATTGCTTGTATATGGCCTAAGTTTGTGGGCACTGCCATTGCTTCTCCAGTGGGTGTTTCAGGGACATGACAAGATGCATGTTGTCGGGGTCACGCAAGTCATCCGCCAGACCATCTTCGCTCTCGTCGTGTTTCTGGTTGTACAGGGTTCTGGGGATCTTGTGTGGGTCGGTATCGCTGAAGTTGCGGGTGTTTCCGCCGCGGCAGCTTTTAGCGTTTGGATGTATTTCCGGTATTTCAAAGGCGAGCTTACGCTACGTCCCAGTTTTTCCCGCAAGCTGTTCCGTGAGGGAACCCCGATCGGCCTAAGCCAGATGTTTTGGGTTCTAAAAATGTTCGGTGCGACATTGATCGTCGGATTGATCGCTACCGCTGAAGAAACAGGCTATTTCGCGGGCGCAATGCGTATCTATATTGCGCTGCATACTTTCGTTTGGCTCTATTTCTTCAATATGCTGCCAACTTTGTCACGAGCCTGGGTTCAGGGGCCTGAGCAGTTGGCGACGATCATCGGAAGTTCAATGCGGGTAGTGTTGGCCGCGAGCATCGTTGTCGGGGTGATCTGGGTCGCCGCGGCACCAATTGTGATGACTGGTGCGTATGGTACCGCGTTTCGCCCCGGAGCGATTGCATTGCAATGGCTTGCCGGAGCATGTATCGCTGCGGCAATAAGCGGACATTACAGGTACGGACTGATCGCTGCCGGACACCAAGGGAAAGAGATGTTTGCGATGGCCCTGGGTTCGATCTTGATAGTTCCACTGATTCCCCTCGGTTATTTCAATGCGGGTATCGCAGGTGCGGCGGCCGCGCTTTTTGCAGCGGAATGCGTCGTGCTCGTCTGTTCATGGCTGCTCGCACGACGCTTTATTTTTGATATACCCGACACGATATCCGCAAATGAGGCCCTGAATACCCTTCCGGAGGCGACCCCATGATCGAAAGCAGCCGAATACGGTCTTTAGATCGAGACGTCGACAAAACATCTACGCCAGGCAAGGAATTTGGGCTCAGGAGGGCCTTTCGGTTGCCGGAAAAATATCTCGCCGTCAGGATCTTCCTTGTTGCCTGGCTTGTTTTTTCGCTCCATTTCGCGACCAACACCGTTAGGGAGATCTACCCGGCTCTTAGTTTGGGTGATCACTTAAGCTTTAACGTATCAGAATACAGCGGACTGCATTCCGACATATTCGAGATCCCAGGTCGCGGTGCCTTTATCAACAACAATCCGGGTGCGTCTATAGTCGGGGCGGTTCCCTATTTCCTGTTTAGACCTATCACAGATCGAATAGTAGAGCACAGCCAAAAGGCTCGGGCCGATGATCCTCAACTCGCACCCGCGAAGTACGACTCGATCTATCCGCTTGCACAGGAGTTTTACGCACGGGCGCGAGCAAAGGGGTTTGACATAAAATTCGGCCTCGCGGCCGCAGTGACGCAGGCATTTGGCATGGCACCGATATCGGCACTTGGTGTTGTGGTCATGTTTTGGATCCTGCTGGCGCTGACAAAAGATACCAAGACTTCTGTACTGTTTGCGTTACTATACGCGTTTGCAACTCCAATTTTCTTTAGGACGGCACAACTCAATCAGAACGCTCTTCTTGCGAACTTCGCCTTATTCTCATTTGCGCTGCTCTGGCGCCCATGGCAAGCAGGAGGCGCGAAGAAAAGGCCCCTATATTTCGCTGCAGGGCTTTGCTGCGGATGGACAGTAGTGCTGGATTACAGCGGTATTATCGCTGTCGTCAGTCTCACCGGTTACGCATTCGCATGCTGGCTATCGGAAGCTAGGGAAAGCAGGCGTTTGGCCGATCTGGGACGATTCACCGGAGGCGTTGTTTTGTCCGCTTCTGTTCTTCTTGCGTACCAATGGTCTTCTTTTGGGAATCCGTTCCTTCCGGCCCAAAGCTACATGCCGCCGGCGAACTTTACGGAGCTTGGCTACCGGGGCTTTTCGTTACCACAACTAGATCTGTTGTTCGAGACGGCCTTCGGAATTAGGTACGGCCTGTTTACCTCCGCTCCGATCCTGATACTCGCGTTCCTTGTTCCGATCTGGGTTGAGAAACGTACGCGGCTGTTGAAAGGACGTGAGATCGTCTTCGTCGTTTCGTTCGTGGCTTTGTTTTCTATCTTCTGTGCGGCAAACCAATACGGGCGAATGCAGTTTAATACGGGTGTCCGTCATATTGTCCCGGTTGTACCGTTCGTTTTTCTCTTGGTGACAAACGTACTGATCCGGCTTCCGAAGACGGTTGCGGTGATATTCAGTCTATTCGCAACATACTGGTCTTGGTGTCTCGTAATGTACCGCGACGTCGAGCAGGGATCGGGAATTTTTGAAGCGGTCAGACATATCACGCTCGGCGGCCTCCGGTTACCGTGGCTCACCACGCTTGAGCGGATGGGGTTAATCCAGAACATTTCGGTGATACCTTTGCTGGGACTCGTTGCTGTGATGATTGGTTTGATTTGGTTTGTTGGCGCTCGAAGAGCACCAATGGAGTTAACCAAAAGGTGACATTTCTCACAAGGCTAATCTCGTGGATCCCCATCGCGGCCGGTGCTGCACTGGTTTTGTTCGCGATCTCTACCCCCGATCATTCCTATGGCGAAGTGCTTTTGGGCCGCGAGGGGGCAAGTCTAAGCTGGGGCCCGTCATTGTTTCGTGGCCTTCTGCTTTTCCACAGTATCGTCCTTATCGCATTTGGGGTGTGGCGAAAGAAATCGAACTCGCCTGCTGACCACACCCAGACCGTAAACATTGACCGGCCAGAACGAACTACGCCAATCGTTATATTGGCCCTCGTAAGCCTGAGTGTTGTCGCGCTTATCTTAAGGCTCTTGAATCTGAATTCCGATCTCTGGATCGATGAGGTATTGACCTTGCTGGATTTTGTTCGCAAGCCGCTGGGTGAGATCGTTGTCAGCTTTCCAAGCCAGAATCAGCACATGCTTTTCTCGATTCTGGCGCGCATTTCGACCAGCATTTTTGGCGAGAGCCCGTGGGCCCTTCGCCTTCCGTCCGTTCTCTTTGGCGTAATAAGTATCTGGGCGTTCTTCTTCATGTGCCGGAGCCTGCTGAATACTGGTACTGCATTGCTCGGCTCGACACTATTGACGGTTTCTTATCACCACATCTGGTTTTCACAAAACGCCCGTGGGTATATGGGACTCCTGCTCTTCACGCTCCTTGCAACTTGGTGCTGGTTAGAAGGGATCAGATCGAACGAGCGGCGTTGGTGGATCGGGTACACTGCCTCAGTTGTGCTTGGGATGTGGGTTCATCCCACGATGGCTTTTGTCGTCGCGGCCCAAGGGGTGGTTCACTTCCTGCTGCTCGCAGTTCCGCGCTTGAGCGGAGATAAGGACGCAGGTGCCTCGCCGGAACGCCGAGCTGGTTGGAGGCCTTTCGTTGCCTGGCTTTTGAGCGTAACCCTGACGCTGCAGCTCTACGCTCTCGCGTTACCGGAATTTTTATCGGTCGGCCTTCATGAAGAATCCAAGAATTCGGAATGGACAAATCCACTTTGGGTAATTTCGGAAAGCTTTAAGAGCCTCAGCATCGGGTTTGCGGGAATGGCGGTAGTCTTGCTTGGTGGAGCCTTTGTGGCATTCGGTTGGACTTCTCTTTTCAGGGCCAACCGCCGGGCCGCGGTCCTTTTGGTGTTGCCCGCCATCCTGGCCGGCGGGACCATGTTGCTGCTTGGTCACAATATTTGGCCGCGGTTCTTTTTCTTCTCGATGGGATTCGGCCTGATGATCGTGATACACGGTGCAATGCGTTTGCCCGAAGCTGCCGGCACCTGGATTGGTTGGCTGCGGGTACGTCCGACCCTTACCAGATACGCGGGCATCGGAGCCTGTCTACTTATCATAGCTGCATCGCTGGCGACCGTGTCCAGAAACTACGCGTTGCCGAAGCAAAACTATTCGGGTGCCAAGAATTATGTCGAGACGCACTCCTCCCCAAGTGACAAACTTGTTGCCGTCAGCCTTGCGGGTGTCGTTTATGGGAGTTATCTGACCCCGTATTGGCCGGTTGCAAAAACCGATTCAGATCTCGAGCCATTACAGGCTAACCAGAACGTATGGCTGGTTTATACACTTCCGCCGGAGATCAAGGCATTCCATCCCGAAATGTGGCGAAGAATTGAAACAGACTACGAGATCGTACGGGTATTTCCCGGCACGCTCAACGGCGGCGAGGTGTTTGTTTGCCGGAAAAAGACCCACTAGCGAGGATAACTATGACACAACCCCACAGCTCGTTTAATGCACAGTCTCTTGCGTTTTCCGGTCGAGGTAGCAAGGCGGCGGATAGGGCGCTGCAAAAGGTGACCCTTCCAAAGCAGAGTCTGGAAAGGACCGTCAGCATAGTGATCCCGGCATACAACGAAGAGCTTGCCGTTCGCGAAACCGTTATCGAGCTTCGCCGCTTGTTTGAGGTCACTGATATTGCTGCCGAAATAATCGTCGTCGATGACGGCTCAAAGGACAACACCGCCAAGGAGGCGAAATCCGCTGGTGCCAGGGTGATTCAGCACCGCAGTAATCGCGGCTATGGGGCCTCACTGAAAACCGGTATTATTGCCGCCGCCAACAACACTATCGCGATCACGGATGCCGATGGGACCTATCCGGCAAAATATCTTCCCGAAATGCTGGCGGAGTTGGAACACGCGGATATGGTAGTTGGGTCACGCACTGGAGCTGATGTCCACATCCCGCTTTCGCGACGACCGGCGAAGTGGTTTCTTCGCGTGATGGCCAATTACGTGTCGAATACGAAGATTCCGGATCTAAACAGCGGGCTTCGAGTTTTCAGACGAGATGTGGCAATGCAGTATTTTGCGATCCTTTCGGATCAATTCAGTTTTACGACGACGATCACGCTTGCATTGCTTTGCGATAAGTATGCGGTCATTTATCTCCCGATCGACTATCGAAAACGTCAAGGGAAGTCCAAGATCGTCCCCTGGGACGCAGGCAGCTTTGCAATACTGATCTTCCGAGTCGCAATGCTTTTTCGCCCTCTCCGTGTGTTTATCCCACTTGCAATCCTCTGCATAACGTATGGCGTCATAAAAGCGACCATTGACGTGTTCCGCGATCCCAATATCTCTGCCTCGGCAATTCTGGCGTTTGTTAGTGCCTTGACGATGGTCCTGACCGGAATGCTTGGCGATGCCGTTGCGACCAGGCTTGGTCGGTTCAATCAATACGCCGCACTTGGGGTGCGGCCCAAGGAATACGAAGAAGTGGAAGGCTCCGAACCAGTGTCACTTGAGGCCACCGGTTTGACCAAAGTCCAAAAGTAATTGCTGGTCCGGTTTGAAGATGTTTATCTTACAGGTATACCTACTCCTCGGGTTAGTCATTCACAAGATCGTCTGGGAGTCTTTACGACAGAACGCAAGCGAAAAGCCGGTCGAAAGTGCGTCAGCCAGCCTAACGCTGGTCAAAATGATCAAGATCGGCATCCTGGTCGCTGTGGTAATTCAGATTTGGCTTCCAGGAATACTGCCGATCTTGATCGACGCATTTCCCCTTCGCGTTATTGGAACCTTCCTGTACACGGTTGGGCTTGTGACTGCAATAGCCGCGCGATTTCAGCTTGGTGAAAACTGGGCAAACATCGAAACAGGTCAGGTGCTTAAGAGCCAGAAGGTAGTGGCACGAGGAATCTATGCCTATGTCCGGCACCCGATCTATATCGGCGATTTACTGCTCCTCACCGGACTTGAACTCGCACTTAATTCGTGGCTTGTTATTGGCGTACTGGTGCTTGCTCCGGTTGTCCTTCTCAAGGCCATAAAGGAGGAGCGTATGCTCATAGAGGAACTGTCCGGCTACGAGGCATATTGTCGAAGCTCAAAACGGTTCATTCCGTTCGTGTTCTGAAATGACCAAACCGCGGGTAGTTATTTTAGGGGCAGGGCCGGCCGGTCTCGGGGCAGGTTGGCAGTTGGCCGTTCAGGAAAAGGCTACCGTCACTATCCTTGAGCAGCGCGACGTTGTCGGTGGAAATGCGGGCAGTTTCGATCTTGCTGGACTACGGGTCGATTATGGAAGCCACCGACTGCACCCAGCGTGCGAACCAAAGATTCTGAACGATCTGAAGAGGCTTCTGGGAGAGGATCTCCTTGATCGCCCGCGGCATGGACGGATTCGCCTTCAGGGCCGATGGATCCATTTTCCACTGAAACCGCAAGATCTTGCGATGCGGCTGCCCATATCATTCAGCGGAGGCATTGCGGTCGATGCCGCGAAGAAGCTTCTCCCAAACCGCCGCAACGGAAACGGGCAAGAGACGTTCACCAGCGTGCTTGAAAAAGGCCTCGGAGCAACGATCTGCCGGGATTTTTATTTTCCATATGCCGAAAAGATCTGGGGTGTGCACGCCGAAGAACTGTCCGCAACTCAGGCACGGCGTCGTGTATCCGCTGGCTCCTTGGGGAAAATGATAAGAAAGGCAGTGGCAGTGGTTCCTGGGTTCCGAAAGCCCGGGGCCGGACGCTTCTTCTACCCGAAAAAGGGATACGGCCAGATCAGCGACGCGATCGCCGAGGCGGCCCTGGGCCTCGGTGTAAATACCGAACTATCGTCCTCGGTCGAACGCATCGAGCTCGGTACGCCGCATAAGGTTTCGTTCAGCCGAAACGGAACCACAGAGATGATCGAGGCAGACCACGTTTGGTCGACGCTTCCGCTGACGGTTCTTGCAAGATCGATCCAACCAGCCGCGCCGGCAGAGATCATTGAAGCAAGCAAGCGTATTTCGTACCGGGCCATGGTGCTTATTTACCTGGTACTTGAACAGCCGCAGTGGACACCTTTCGATGCTCACTACTTTCCGGAAGCCGATGTAATGCTCACTCGTCTTTCGGAGCCGAAGAATTACAGCGCCGCGGACGAACCCATGGGGCGAACGGTCCTTTGTGGGGAGCTCCCGTGCTCGGTAGGCGATGAGATGTGGAATGCCTCAGATAGCGAGCTGGCCGATCTTACCCGTGAATCGCTGAAGAAATGTGGACTGCCGATAACTTCAACGATCAGTGAGGTCGCGACAAAACGTCTTCCGTTCGCATATCCGATCTATCTCCGGGGATACGAACGACACTTCGAATTGCAGGACAATTGGGCCGGCGGCCTGGACCGCGTGCTGACGTTCGGTCGCCAAGGTTTGTTCGCCCACGACAATACACACCATGCACTGGCCATGTCGTATGGAGCTGTCGATTGCCTGGACAAAAATGGAGTGTTCGACAGTGACAAATGGCGGGCGTACCGAAAAGATTTTGCACAACATGTGGTCGAAGATTAGCGGCTTAGAAAGCTCCGAATATCTGAAAGCAGATAGCGCGGCCCGCCGCAGACGGGGTCTAAGCGCTTTGTCGATCGTGCTGATGTGCATTGGTGTCGCAGTATTGATCTGGACGGGGCTTGAATTGGCTTACTCCGCAACCGCGGTTGACTTCAACGGCGCATACTGCCTTCCGCTGGCGCTTGGGGTGGCCGTCATTGTTTGGGGCGCACTGGTCGAAACCAGGTGGGGATCTTTTGGTGCATGGTTCGGCCTTGCCCTGGTCGGACAAGCGGCTTCGCTGCAAATGATCGATGCGGGTCGTCTGATCCATTTTCAACATTATCGATCGATTCCCGATCTGGTTCAATACGATACTGTCGCGTTGAGTCTATTGATATTGCAGGTGATTTGTGTCGGCGTCGGAGTTTCAACGCGGCTGTGGGCGATTAAAGATTGGCTAACCTCACAACTCGCGTGGTGGCAGATCGCTCTGATCATAGTTGTGCTTGCTCTTTCATCCGCGGCAGTAACACCCGATATTTCGTTGTACGCGACAAGTCTTTTGGCCGGAACATTCGTACAACTTGTGAGTATCGCGAATGTAATTTTGCTCGCGTGGTCGGTGCCGGAGGAAGGCCTTTCGACCGTGCGGGAAAGCATCGTGCGATTTTTTGCCGAGGACGAAACGGTTCAGGTTGTGCGACTGGATCGGTTGGCGCTGCTCGCGGCCCTCTGGGTCATCTTGTTGACCGGCTTTCTAGCCTATTTCGTCTATCAGGCCCATCCCCATGTACCGGACGAAACGCAGTACATTTTTCAGGCCAATTACATGGCGGCCGGTCAATTATCAGTCAAGGCCCCACCCGTACCCGAAGCCTTTTCGATGTACATGGTGCCGTTTCGCGAAGCCCGCTGGTACGGGATATTTCCGCTGGGATGGCCGGTCCTCCTTGCACTTGGAACATTGTTCGGTGCGAACTGGGTCGTAAATCCGCTATTGGCCGGATCGTGCATTCTACTTGCTTACCTCTTCTTTCAGCAGCTTTATTCCCGCCGGTTCGCGCGGATGGCGGTCCTTCTGCTCTGCTGCTCGCCGTGGCTCATTTTCATGGGGATGAGTTATATGAGCCACGTTTCGACACTGGTATTCGCACTTGCCGCTGCCGTTCTTCTGCTCCGGGGTATGAAAAGACAGAACGCCGCTTTTGCCTTTGCGGCCGGCCTGGCCGTCGGTGGAGTTTTTCTGATCAGGCCACTTGACGGAGCGATCGTCGGACTGATCCTTGGCGTCGGCAGCCTTTTCGGCAACCCGACTTGGCGAATGCGGATCCTTTTATCCGGTGGATTGATCATAGGGACAACGGTCGCAGCTTCGTTGATCTTTCCCTACAACAAACTTGTAACCGGAAGCAGTTTTCTCTCGCCAAGTGACGCCTATTATGACAATTACGTGGGAGCGGGGGTAATGACTCTGGGATTCGGAGCCGACCGGGGTCTTCACTGGCCTCTTGACGCTTTTCCGGGCCATTCTCCGCTCGAGGCCGCCGTGAACACGGCCCTGAATATCTTTCAGCTCAACACCGAACTGTTCGGTTGGGGATCAGGGTCGCTGGTCTTGATCATTTTCCTGCTTGTCTCCGGCGGCATTTTTAGAAAGGATCATTGGGCTTGGGGTTCGATTGCCATTGTTGTCGGAGCCTACAGCCTCTTCTGGTACCACGGCGGCCCCGATTTTGGGGCCCGCTATTGGTTTCTTTGTATCATCCCGCTGACCGCTCTTACGGTAAGAGGGCTTGAGCATCTGATCGGACTTATCGACAACTTCAAAATTGACGGAGCTAGCCATCGTAATCGCGTCGCTTTAGCTGCTGCGGTATTGTGCATGATCACGCTGGCTTCGTACATCCCATGGCGAGCTTCGGACAAGTATTTTGCCTACCTTAGGATGGGGCGAGGAATCCAGGCGCTGGCGCGACAGAATAATTTCGAAAAGAGTCTCGTCCTTATCCGAGGGAGCGAGCACCCCGATTACCAGTCAACCTGGATATATAACCCCCTTAATTTCGAGGGTGATGCCCCGATCTTTGCATTCGACAAAAGCCCGGAGGTGCGCGCGGCGCTTTTGAGAAATTACCCGGATCGCCGGGTATGGATCGTGGACGGCCCGACCATCGCGAACGGCCAGTACCGAATTAGTCGCGGACCTTTGGACCCAGACGAGATCCTTGCGGCGATCAAGTGAGGAGGGATGAAAGCGGGCCTTGGTTATGGATATAGTACAAACTCTTGAAGAATCCGGGACGGTTCCTTCACCCTCAGAAGCTACTGTGCCAGCGTTGAACGCTAGGCCATACGATTACCAGAAGTTTCTCTCGAATATTGTCGATGTTTATGATTCAACGATCATCAGGGCCTATTGCAAAGCCAGATTCAAGATAATCAACATCAACATTCTACAGATGCTCGCACTTTGCTTGCGCGGGAAGAAACGCGTTCTCGACGTCGGTTGCGGTTTCGGGCTTTTTGGCTGCTACTTTTCGGCCCTGTATCCCGAAATCTCATACACCGGATACGACCTGAACGAAGCTCGAGTGGCACAGGCGAACCGTGCCGCCAAAAAGCTTGGCCTTGGGAATGCCCAATTTAAGGTTGGTGACGCCCGAGACTTGAGCATTAACGACGAGTTTGACGCAATTCTGATGGTCGATTTGCTCCACCACATCGATGACCAAGCAAAAGTTAGGCTTCTGGAAACCTGCCGCGGACATCTCTCCGAACGCGGTCGACTCATCGTCAAGGACGTAACGACGCATCCCTTCGCCAAGATCGCATTCACGTGGGCGCTGGATGTGCTGATGACCCGTGGCCTCGATATGTGGTATTGGGACGAAGAGCGATTCTACAAAACTCTGACGCCACATTTTAGTCGGGTCGAAATGTACCCTATTGTGGATTGGTTACCCTATCCGCACGTTATCTACCTATGCGAAAACATTCCATTTCCGGAATCGATGACTGCCTAGGCAACGCCTGAACTACGTCGGTTTCAGGTTTGAACTTTACACGAGCCCATCATCATCCCATGAACATTGAAAATCGCTTCCTCTCAAGGACTTTTATCTCGGTAACAGAACCATTGAGTTTCATACAGGTGACTGCTTTCGTGCTGCTGGTGTACCTGTCAGCGGTGGCGGTTCTTGGTTTTTTCAAAGGCAATTTTAGTTATTCCAATAGCACTGCAGCGTCGGTCCATAGCCAAGTTCCCATCCTGAATCAAACGGCGCCGACCATACAGCGCGCCTCCCCACGGAAGGTGGCAAGGCGAGTTGTTCAGGCAATCGCCGGCAAAGCATACATAGTCGAGGATGGGGTGGGTGGACCCGTGTTTATCCCTATCGAGTTGTCGCTTCCGGTCTTTAAGGCGTTCGATATTTCGAACGACGGGCGGATACTGCTTTATTCTCCTCTAAAAGGCAAAAGTCCGTCGGGCGAACTATATATTGAGGACACCTCCAGTCATCGTCGCGTACGCATCACGTCGAAGATCATTCTTACCGCAGCGATGTCACCCGTTGACCATAATTCAGTTGCCTATACCTTTGCCACTGGTAGCGGATTTGGGCTTGGCCTTATCGACCTTCGAAACAAGCACGAAATTACCCTTCAGACGGCCAATGTGTTCTCTGAGAAGATCGCCTGGAACGCGTCTGGGACGGTTCTGCATTATTTTGCTAGTGGCGGCGAAGATGTGGCGGGGAAGTCTGCTCTTTGGGATGTCGAGCAAAACCTTTTCGAGGAGCAGGTCCTCTGGAATTCTCGGAGCATTGCCGGCGGCAAGGCCGGACCGAAAACCCGCCTCGTGGCGCGCTCCTTTCGGGTGAGCGGCAACGATCACGATAGATCGGCCGATCTACCGATCGCGTTCCCTGTGATAAGCTCCGATACCACCGCAAACAGGCTTCTTACCGAACCCAACGAACTAGGACCAGATGGGATCTCGTTTCGAATCGCCTCCGCGGATGCGGTCCACCAAGTCTTCGGCCGTGACCTTTCTCGGCCGGGAAAACTAGTCGCCATGGATAGTTCAGGCAATGCTTTTGATTTGGGCGAAGGTCAGGCTGAAAAGATCCTATTGAGCGGGGTACTCATCAAACGGTTTACGTCGATCGGAACCCAAATCGAGTTCGTCGATTGGCGAGGTGCTACGACTTTCTCGGCCTCAGCAACATCGGTGGGACACCACATTCCAATGGCCAGTCCCGTGATGGTCCAGGGCGGCTCAGGTTACTCGTCTCCGGGTAATTGTTCGATCAGCGCCCACTCGGGCGCCT
>CAUJFK010000344.1 GCA_963169175.1 Acidobacteriota bacterium
TTTGGGAATTTAACGTCCTTCGACGCAGAACGCAAAATACCAGATCGGCGGATGGTGATGCGGACGCGAGAAGAAACACACTTGCAGATCACGGAGTAGTGAGGAGGAATATTCTACGCTTGTTGTATCGCCTTTCTAATGCTTTTGATCGGAGTTCACTGCGGACACCGGCTTTTGTCGTGAAAGAACAAAGGGCACAAGAGATTCTGGACCTGCCGGCGATACGATCATTTCTCTGCCGAGGCCTTCGTCAGATCATGCGAAAAGATCTTTCACCCGAGGAAACAACGGCCGAAACAGTAACGGTCGTTAACTCGCTTCTTACGGATGAGCGCATAATAAGAAAATTCAATATCGAACGGGACCGAGAAAT
Source organism: Acidobacteriota bacterium (assembly GCA_963169175.1). Classification (GTDB taxonomy): domain Bacteria; phylum Acidobacteriota; class Blastocatellia; order Pyrinomonadales; family Pyrinomonadaceae; genus OLB17. The sequence continues at coordinate 374 of CAUJFK010000344.1, forward strand.
GTTTGGTATTTTGACATTTAAGATAAGTGAAACAGGAATTTCAGGTTATTGTACCGACAGAGCCGAGAAAATACCCAGAAGCGATAACGCGTAGGCATGATGAAGCATTACAAATTGAGATCCGTCGGTTTTAAAGTCGCCATATTGATCGTAAGCATAGTCGCGGCCACCGTGGTGGGGTATCTTTTCGAGTATTGGCAATATAGCGCTTTTACAAACAGACTTGAACAAGCCCAGTTAACCCTGCGGCCGGGGATGACCAAAGACGAAGTGGCCAGGATCATTGGCATGCCCCCCGACGATTTTCGCGGAGATGGGCTTGGGTTAACGCTCTATTGGGAAGCAGTCCACCACAGGGGTTTGCTGATGAGAACTATCAACCCAGGAATATCTAAAGGTCATTATTCAGTCGCAGTAACGTTTGATGTGTCAGGAAAAGTAATAGACTCGACCGGCGGCACAAATTAGGTCCTTGTTCAAGCGGTTAGGGAGGCACTGCCGGGCGCATCAATTATGTCAGAAGATTGGAGAAAGCCAAGGAAGTCACTTCGGACGACCGAGAAGTCTGCGAAAACCGTGCTACAAAGGCAGGATACTAATACCAATGAAGAAAATAATTTGCATACTGATTTGTATTGTTTGCGTTTCGTGTTTTACCAATGAAACCTCAAGCCTCGAAACATTCAATACGGCGATGAAGGAGGCGGAACTTGCGGAAAAGAGAGGCGATTTTGTTTCCGCCGAGAAATCTTATGAATCGGCGTTAATTCTTGCGGAAAGATCAAATTGGCCAAGCGGGGTTGTGACCGCCAAGCAGAACCTAGCAGCAATGTCCGTGCTTAAGAAGGACTATGTAAGAGCCGAAACATTGCTAAAGGAGGCGAAAGGACAGTGTAGGGCCGACCATGCCTGCGCAGGTTTGGATACTCTTTATGACGATCTCATTTTCCTGTATCTGTTTGAACTGAAGGATATTGTTAAAGTCGAAGCAATCATTGAAGAGGTAATTGCTGAAAGGGCCGTGCTTTCGAGTAGGATGGACATACCGAATAAATTGAAGAAGTACAGCTCCGAGATGAGGACAGCGGGATTCGAGAAAGCGGCCGACAGGCTTGACGACATCCTTCGTTCCAATTGAAAAACTATGTGCTTCCAGTGTCCGATCTCGCAGATAAATTTGGGCAACGGGACGAGCGAGACCTATCTCTATAACGACCGCTTCCAGATGATCGGGCAGGAGTTGAAGAAAGGTTCGGACGTTCTGCAAAGGTATGATTACGGTTACGGCCAGATCGACCCGGCCACCGGCAATTTGGAGACGACAAAGAACAACGGTCAGCTTTCCTTGATCGAAAGCTGGATCGGGACAAGCAAGCAGGCGACGCAGAAGTTCAAGTACGATCATATCGGCAGATTGAAGGAGTCAGCCGAATATCGCGGCGACAATGGTGCGTTGACGTACAAGCAGGTGTTCGACTTCGACCGGTTTGGGAATTTGTATCGCAAGGCGGGGGGAGCAATCCGACAGCAGGTCAGCAGAATCCGATTGCATTCACGACAATTGAGGAGGAGACAACTCCCGGAACAGGCGACATCGACAAGACAACGAACCAGTTCAGGCTATCGACCGGAACAACCCATGACGACGCTGGGCACTTTCACGCCGGCGCAAACAACCTTCAACCAAACTGCGGGCGGAACGGGCCGAAACCGTGCCAGGTCTCATGCGGCGTTCGATTTTTAAAAATCTAAAAACAACAGTTGATAAATCGAAAAATGTGGCTTAGGATTCGTCCATTATCTATTAGCGGTCTCCGCCTGACGACATCTACAGAGTATAAGTTGATCCATTTCCTACTTTCACTGGGAAACTTATGTCTATGTGCTTCCACCGTCGTTCTGCACCGCCGTTAAAGGCGTTAACGCCGCAATTCCGTGATCGTTTCCCAGATCCGTTTCCCTTAACATCCGAAATTTTCTTTGTCCGAAGATCGAGCTTGACCCGCGCCGGATGGATCTCCGTCCTTGCGCGGCCGTTTTATTTTTAGAACACAGGAGCCCTATGGCCAGGAAAAAACTTCATAGATCCGAACCGAACGCAAAGCGGCCCAACCCGCCGGCAAAACACAACTGGCGCGCCCTTTCAAAGATCGTTCTCATTGTCGGGATGCTGCTTGCAGTGCTCGTCGGCTTTGCCGCAATAGCCGCGAGGCGCAACACGACAGCTGAACTGACCGCAACCAGCGGACGGGCCGCGGTGCCGCTGCCGACGCCGCAATATGCTGCCAACGCTCCGGCCAAAGAGTACCTCTACGCCGGAAGCAAACTTCTTGCGGTATCCGAGCCGGTCCAGCCCGCGCCGAACGACCTGGCGGTTTGGCGGCTTTCGACCGGCACATGGTACGTGTTGGGCGATGGCGGCGGAACATCGCAGCAATCATGGGGCGTTTCGACCGATAAGCCCGCACCGGGCGATTTTGACGGTGACGGAAAGACCGATTTCTGCGTCTTTCGCCCAAGCGACGGCAATTGGTACTCCATCGCGTCAAGCAATGGCGGAATGGTAACCACCGGCTGGGGCCAGAACGGCGACATCCCGGTCCCGGCTGATTTCGACGGCGACAGCCGCACCGACTTTGCCGTTTACCGGCCAACGACCCAGACGTGGTATGTCAAGCATTCGGGCGGCGCACAGACCCAGATCAGCCTTCAGTACGGAAACCCGACCGACCAGCCCGTCCCGAGCGATTTCGACGGCGATGGCAAAGCCGATCTTGCCCTTTGGCGCGCGAGCGACGCTACGTGGCACGTCTGGCAAAGCAGCACGGGCTCCGGCACCAGCTTGCAGTTTGGGGCGAGCGGCGACAAGGCCGTGCCCGGCGATTATGACGGCGACCTAAAAACCGATCATGCCGTATGGAAATCGAACGACACCTGGAGCATCCGCCAAAGCTCGACCGGCACGACCGTCTCGCTCGGCACCTGGGGCTATCAGTCCAGCGACATCGCCGTCCAGGGCGATTACGACAGCGACGGCAAAACCGACCGCGCCGTCTGGCGCCCGTCCAACGGCACCTGGTACATCATCAAATCCAGCAACCTGAACTGGCGCGTCCAACAATGGGGCCAATCCGGCGACATCCCCGTCCCGGCCCCGTATCGAAGATAGGCCGAGTATCGAACCGTTGCTTTCATTGCCGCTGAACACATATACCTTCTTGGAGAATAGAACAATGACCCGCTTCCGCAAGGCCCTTAAATCGATCACCAATACCGCTTTTTTCGCCGTCTCTCAAAGAAAGGCCGCCGCCGTCCTCGTAATGTTGGGCATAATGATGCCGACGGCCGCGCCTATACCGCTTTGGGCAGCTGACCTAAATCTCCCGCCGATAACAGATGACGGATTGCGCCTTACCGCGTCAGAAAGCCCGCTGGAAAGGTCGATGCGTGATCTGCTCAAGAGTCTAACGAGCGGCCCGGCGTCGCTGTTCGCGGCATCTTCGGACGATAAGACCGGTAGCGAGGCACTGGCCGCTGGGGCGGCGCTTGAAAAGCAGGTCGCCGGAATAAGGACCGAATTGGGCCAGCGCCAGGAGATCGAGGTCGGGCAGATAATCTCTCTCGGTGCACGTCCGCTTGACAAGAAAGGCGAGATCGTTAACGGAGTTGGTGCGAAGTGGCAGTGTGCCAATTCAAAGATCGTTCGAATCCTGAACGATTCGCAAGCGATCGCACTGACCGCTGGCGAAGCCAAATTGTCCGTCCATTCGGGCAGCGTGGTGAAAGAGATAACCGTGCTGGTCAAAAAGAACGTTCGGGACGCTGAGGCGCAGGCGAATGTCATGAACCAAGACCCCGAGACACCCGTTTACACCGACGAGCAGACAGCGAACATGGTCACGCCGGAAAATAATCTTGGAAATCCAGTCGGCCAGTCGGAAATTGGTTCGCGCGCGGCGGCTTCCGCAATAATGACCCGCGAGCGGTATGGAAGCTCGAATTTCAGCTTTGACATCCCGGCGGCGTCACTGGCCGGCCGGGGCATCGACGCGTCTATCGGCCTCACGTATAACAGCCGTGTGTGGAATAAATCGGGCAGCGGCCAGACAGCTACTTACAACTTTAATATTGACGGAAACTGGATAGCTCCCGGTTTCGAAATGGGTTACGGCGAGATGGTGCCGTATGGCTGGGGATCTGTGGGCGGATATATGCTGACGAGCCCCAGCGGGACCAGGCACCAGCTTGCCTACAAGCAGGCTTCGGGCGGCTGTTCGATCTACGAATCGAACGACGGAACGTTTATCCGCACAACCATTTGCGGCCATTACATTCAGTCGTCGGTCAATGTCATATTTCCGGACGGAACGCAGGTAATGTACGGAACATCGACAAGTTCGGGAAAGCGGTTCCCGATCCGAATAAATGACCGGAATGGAAACATGATGACGATCGCCTATGTGCAAGGCGATTCACAAGGCAAGATACTCTACATTAAGGACACTTTGAACCGATATATTAACTTTTACTATGAAGCTACGGGCGACAAAAAGCTTGTGGCAATAACGGTTCCCGGTTTTGACGGCGGAGCGGAGCGGCAGACGATCAGATTCTATTACGCGGATATGTCCTTTGATTGGCAGGGACGGTTTGATGGCATAGTCGCACCCCAGACGGTAAGCGTTAAGGTATTAAAGTATGTCTATTTCCCCGGAACGCAGACGGGTTTTAAATATGACTATTCGCCGACGTTTGGAATGATCTACAAGATATGGCAATTGCGGGGCATGGTCGTCGACAGCACAAGTACGACGGAAACCGGTGGAGTAACGAACGAGGGAACGTGGGCGGCATGGACAAACTATAATTACCCGACGACCCAGGTGCCGACGCTTACCGACGTGCCGAAATATACTGAACGTACCGATGACTGGAAGGGGCGGACGAGCGCGATCCCGCAGACCGGTTTCATGGTAGCCGAGGATGTAACGCCGGCTAACTGTGTGATAAGTTCCGGTGTGTGCTCGGGAACACGCACCGTTACGGTAACCGCACCGGACGGGACACGTAATATCTCGGTGTCAAAGATCGAGCCGACATCCAATTGGGAAAATGGCCTTCTGAAAGAGACACGTATTGAAACCGGACCGGTCGGATCGGTTAAGGTGTGGTCGAAGACAAGCCTTTTCTGGGAACAGGGGGCCGATAGCCAGATGGCGGGCCGGGACAATCCCAGGCTGGACAAGATAGAAGTCACTAACGACGCCGGTCAGACAAGGGCGACGAGTTTCGATTACGATAACTATAACAACCAGACAGTAGTTCGCGAGCATGACTTTGCTGCGCCCGGAAGCCTGGGCACGGAGCTTCGCAGGACCGAGACGACCTATGAGAACGGAAACGGCTGGATCGTCAACCGCCTGCTCCATCTTCCCAAGGAAGTAAAGACAATTGTCGGCGGACAGGCCGTTTCAAAGACCGCTTATGAGTACGACAATAACGGCCTCGACCTTCTTGTGCGGCGCGGCGATATTTCTAACTCGGCGCATGACAGGAGATACAATCCGAACACTCCGCCGCGCACAGGATGTTTTCGGAACTGCGATCCACTTGTTATCGACTGCTGTTGGGAGGTCCCTTTGTACGCTGAAGAAACCCTTTTCCGCGGCAACGTTACAAAGATCACGGCGTTTTCGGATGCAACTCTTGCCGCTGATCCAAATGCGTCTGTCTCGACGATGAAGTATGACATTACCGGAAATGTTACCGAGTCGTCCTCAAGCTGCTGCGAATTGAAGACGACGCAGTATGTGGTCGCGAACCAGTACGCCTTTCCGATGTCGCAAACGCGGAGCGGCCAGGGTTTGTCGATGACCACGAGTGCGACCTATGACGTGAACACCGGGCTGATCAAGACGGCGACGGATGAGAACAACCAGACGACGACCTTGACTTACAGTTCGGCCAGCTTGAGGCAGACGAGGATGGATGGGCCGGTAGGGAGCGGGATATGGACGACGGTCGATTACAATGATGCGACCTGGCCGTATCACGTAAAGACGACGCAAAGCCTTGACGTAAATCGGAGCGTGTCAACCTGGGATTTTTCGAATGGCGCTGGGCAGCAGTTTCGCTCGCGCGCTCTAACGTCCGCCGGGTACCTTTCCAGTGAAGTCGAATTCGATATCATGGGTGGCGAGGTTAAAACCTATAATCCTTATACGGTGCCGGGCCTAACGGACAATGTGCCGGCCGGGGTCGAGTTCACCGAGGTTGTACAGCGGGATGGCCTCGGCAGACCGACACAGGTTAAATTGCAAGACGGCACAAGTGTCTATTCATACTTTAACGAAGAAATGGTGACCGTTGCCTATCCCGCCCCGGACAGTTCTCAGGTGGTCGGAATCGCTTCTAGATCCAAGGATCAGGCCAATAAGGAACACCGGCGTATAATCGATTCGCTCGGACGCGTGATCCGAGTGGATGAGCCAACAACGAATGGGCTTGGTCCGGTCGCGGCGCCAAATCAGCCGACGTTCTACAAGTACGACGGTAACAACAATCTTGCAAAAGCTATCCAATCTGACGGCGCGAACACACAGGAAAGGATGTTCAAGTACGACGCATTGTCAAGGCTAACGCACGAAAAGCAGGTTGAAGCGAACGCAACGCTAAACGATGCTGGAAGCTATGTAGGCGCCAGCGGATCGTGGACAGGGTTTTACAAGCACGACACCGAGAGTATGCTTGAATATGGAGTGGACGCCAATGGGGTGCGGACTACTTATTCCTATGACGGGTTACATCGGGTTAAGAACGTGACGTACTCGGGCGAGAGCGGCTACGAGACGCCAAGCGTGACCTATAACTACGATGAAACCGAAAATGGCTTTTTCAACAATGGGCGCCTGACAGGAATGTATACAGCAGCGAATGCCGCTCAAGGGACGCCGGCAACTGCGCAGAATTACCGCTATGATAAGATCGGACGGGTGACAAAACATGTGCAAACCATCGGTAGCCAAACATACCAACTTGAATATGGTTATGATCTCGCCGGGAACTTGATTTTTGAGAAATATCCATCGGGCAAGGTTATCAATATGACGATCGATAATTTCGGGCGCCTTTCGGGCATCGCTGACACACAGAGAACTTTCCTTTCGGGTGTTACGGTGAATACTCAGGGCCTGCTCTCCCAGATCAGCCTAGGTAACGGCACGAGTGAAACATTCAGCTATAACGACCGTTTGCAGATGAACTCACAGACCCTGTTGAAAGGATCGGAAGTGCTTCAAAAATATGACTATTCCTACGGTACGGTCGATCTCGCAACCGGAAGCGTCAACCCCAACCTGAACAATGGTAAGCTCGGGAAGATTGACAGTTGGATCGGCACAAACAAGCAATGGAGCCAGAGCTTCGACTATGATCCTCTGGGCCGGTTAAAGGAAATCCGCGAGTATAAGCAGGGCGACAACGCACAGCTTACGTATAAGCAGGTGTTTGACTTCGACAGGTTCGGAAACCTTTATCGTAAGGAACAAAATAATCCTACATCGGGGCAGGAGAATCCCTTGCCGTATACGCCAATTGAGGAAGGCCACATTTCCAAGTTGACCAATAGGTTAACTATCGGTACGACGTACGACGACGCAGGCCGCGTTGTAACGGACGGCAAGTTCCGTTCGATGGGTTTCGAGTATGACGCGAACGGCCGTCAGGTGAAGGCGTTACGGACAACCTTACCCGACGCGTGGTCGGTGTATGACGCGCTAGGGAACAGAGTAGGCACGAAGATCAACAACGTTTGGCAGTACGTAATCTATGACGCGTTTGGCAATGTAGTCGCCGAATATGGAATGCCGCCGGAGGGACCAGGGGGCGTTAAGCACGCCCAACAAGATTGGCAGGGTTCGGTGCGCACCCTGACCAACACGAACGGCTTCGTTGTCGGGAGAACGGATCATCAACCGTTCGGCGAAGAAATCGGCTACAGCGTCGGCTTGCGGAATATCGACCAAGGTTATTCGGTAAGTAAGGTTGCCAGACAAAACTATGGCCTCACTGAACGCGATGATGCGACTGGGATGGGGCATGCGTGGTTCCGCAAAAACGAGAGTCTCGGTTGCCGCTGGACTTCGCCGGACCCATATAGCGGCTCAATCGAGGTCGATCTTCCGCAGAGCTTGAATAGATATTCGTACGTAAGCAACGATCCAATAAATTTTGTCGATCCCAGCGGACTCCAGCAGCAGAATTGTTACTGGAAATATGTCATTCCTTTTACGTGTTCGCCCGGCGAAGGCGGGGAGTGCGGGTGGGACTTGGAGCACGCGGGTTGGGCATATATTTGTGAGAGCACTACCGGCGGCGGCGGTGGCGGGCTCGGTGGCGGCGGTGGCGGTGGCGGCGGTGCGGGCCCACGCACGAATCCGCAATTGGCCCAGCCAAAAGCGGATCCTTGCGCTAATAAGAAAGGGCCTCTCGATTTTACAAAGCGTATGGGTAGTCACATTTTCCCTCGCCACATCGCTAACACCACCTTTCGTGGAAAGAGCAAGTACACGTTCCTGCCCTGGCAACGCTCGAAGGGCCAATATGAATCGCAAGTTGGATCGTTCGGCCAAACAACCTTTGAGAATGGCAAATTCATCACAGCAGGCAACAACGTGGTCTATACCTATGCGTTCTTTGGGATCGACGTGGGCGATGGCTGGGTATTCAGGGAAATTGGAAGAGATGGAAAGACAAAGGAAGCAACGAATGTGAATACGATTGTCGTCAGCGGCAAGGATTGTAAAACGGTTATTACCGCCCATCCGGGGCTACCTTGGCAGTTTGATCGGTCGGACATTCCTGGAGCGATCTTTAGGTCGGGCGGTTTTTCCACGCAGCATCTGAGTCAGTTTTGATTTTATGGCGTTAGACATAGTTTTTGTGAAGGACAACTCAAGCCCGTATTGGGCAAATGCCGGGGTCATGGACGGCGAGATTGATCCGGTTGAATGGGAAACCTTGTTTTTCAAAGATTTCGAAATCAAGACGCGCTTCGATCACTTGGAGGAAAGTGGCGATGGAGAGTCATACGACGAGTATTATTCGAACCGGATAACTCAGCTAGAAAAGCGGTTTCCCCTCCTAAGTCGGATGAAGGATTACTACGAGGATGCTTTTTTTTCGGCGAATGAACTTGTCGCTCTATCAAGTGAGATCCAGGCTGCAAGAAGTTTAGCCAAAAGCGATAGAGCCTTCGGCCTCCTAAATAAGCTTCAGGGTGCGGTCGATATAGCCTCAAGAAACGGACTGGGGATCAGCTTGATTGCAGATTAGGCCAGGTGGTTCCCAAAGTCTGAACGAACGACAGGGGCGGGCGTTCGGATCGCTCGATTTGATGAACTGGACGCGACGGGGAATCTAGGCAGTCTCATTAAGAAAATACGATTCCCTGTCGCGGTTGACGCATGAGAAGCAGGTTGAGGCGGCGGCGACGTTGGATAGCGGGGGCGGTTTGTGGACGGGGGTTTATAAATACGACACGGACAGTTTGCTGGTCGAAGGTTTCGACGCCCGCGGGGTTAAGACGGCTTTTACTTATGACGGGCTGAACCGGGTGAAGACGGTTGCTTATACGGGCGAGAGCGGCTATCAAACTCCCACGGTGACTTATACTTACGACGAGGCGGAGAGCGGATTTCACAACATCGGGCGGTTGACGAGGGTGCAAACGGCGGCGAATGCGGCGTATGGAACGCCGGAGACTGTGCAGGATTACGACTATGATAAATTAGGTCAGGCGGTGAAGCATGTGCAGTCGATCGGGAATCAGAGTTACCAGCTTGAGTACGGGTACAATCTGGCCGGGCAGATGGTGAGTGAGAAGTATCCGTCGGGGAAGATCGTCAATATGGCGGTGGACGACTTTGGAAGGCTTTCGGCGGTTGCGGATTCGCAGCGGACGTACCTGAGCGGCGTTGTGGTCGATGCCCGCGGGCTGTTGTCGCAGATAAATTTGGGCAACGGGACGAGCGAGACCTATCTCTATAACGACCGCTTCCAGATGCAATCGCAGAGTTTGAACCGCGGTGCTGAGGTTTTGCAGAAGTACGATTATTCTTACGGCACGGTCGATACGGGAACTGGCGCGGTCGATCTCACAAAGAACAACGGGCAACTTGGTAAGATCGAAGGATTCATAGGTGCGAACCAACAGTGGTCGCAACGCTTTGGCTATGACGAGCTTGGTCGGTTGAAGGAAGCGAGAGAGTACAAGCAGGGGAACAACGCTCAGCTAACTTACAAACAGGTCTTTGACTTTGACCGCTTCGGCAATCTCTATCGCAAGGCCGCGAACAACCCGACCGCGGGCCAGGCGAATCCACTTCCTTACACGGCGATTGAAGATTCGGACATTTCCAAATCGACGAACCGCTTCACGACAGGCACGACCTACGACGACGCCGGGCAAGTCGTCAGCGATAATAAATTCCGTTCGATGAATTTCGCCTACGACGCAAACGGCCGGCAAATCAAGGCGACAAGATCAGGCGTCCCCGATGCCTGGACGGTGTATGACGCCGCCGGGAACCGCGTGGCGACGAAGATCAATAACGTCTGGCGGTATGTGATCTATGACGCGTTCGGCAAAGTCGTGGCTGAGTACGGCCAACTGGCCGACGGCGTCGGCGGTGTCAAATACATTCAACAAGATTGGCAAGGCTCTGTCCGCACCGTGACAAACGCTAACGGCTTCGTTGTCGCAAGGACGGACCACCAGGCCTTTGGCGGCAACGTCGGTTCCGGTACGGGGCAACGCGCTATCGAGCAAGGCTACAACA
>CAUJFK010000345.1 GCA_963169175.1 Acidobacteriota bacterium
TACAAGAACATCGCCATCACCCGCATTGCCAAGGTAGGCGACGAGGAAACCTATGCCGTCGAGTTTGAACCGGAAAAGGGAACAAAGTTCACGGAATATTATTCGACCAAGACCTTCCTGCTCCTAAAACGTGAAGGCGTCGTCCCGTCAAGCACGAGCAGCGCTTCAATCCCTTATTCCGTCCGATTTGAAGATTACCGTGAGATCGACGGCGTAAAGCTGCCGTTCAAACAAAGAAACAGCTCGGCGGCAAACGGCGATATTGTCACGATCGTTATGTCCGTCAAACATAACGTGCCGATAGACGATAAGATATTCGTACCGCGAAAACCCTGATCGTTTGTTACATATCGTTCGTTTTGATACGGGCTGCGGCATCGTTGGTCATGATGCACAGGCCGGCGATCTTTTGCCTTTCCAATTCACCCCGTTTTTCGATCGCCTGTTCGTATGTCAGGCCGTCGGCCTCGCATCGCTCAAACGAGATCACCGACCAGCGGGCTTCAGAAAGCTCGCTCACATCGATCATTTCAGCTTCCCGCAAGTTTTCCGGCATAAAATCAACGACTGCCTGAGGTTATCTACGGAATCTAGCACAAGTTTTCCACATGTGGAAATCTTAAGGTTGATCCGCGGACGCAGTGAGTTTTATTGTTTGACCGAGTGTTTCAGCGGTAAGATAAGGCGTATGGAATTTGCGCGGACGATCTTTCTGACCGGATTTCCCGGCTTTATTGCCGAGCGGTTGATCGCGCGTCTCGCGGCGGACGACCGTCAGCTTCTCTTGCTTGTCCAGCCCGCATTTATCGAAAAGGCGATCGAGAGTGTTGAGACGATCGCCGCGAAGACGAACGTTCCGTTGGAAAATTTTGGCTTGATCGAAGGCGATATAACACGCACCGACCTCGGGATGTCGCATGATGATGCCGCCATTGTTCGCGGAGCGACGACCGACGTTTTTCATCTTGCGGCGATCTATGACCTTGCGGTCGGCAAAGATGCGGCCGATGCGGTCAATGTAGAGGGTACACGTAATGTCAACGAACTCGTCGCCACCATGCCGAACCTTCAGCGGTACAGCTATATTTCGACGTGTTACGTGGCCGGACTGCGAAAAGGGACGATTCGTGAGGATGAACTTGAGCATAACGCCGGGTTTCGAAACTATTACGAAGAATCGAAATATCACGCTGAACTGGAAGTTGAGAAATTGAAAGCAACATTGCCCGTGACCATCTTTCGTCCCTCGGTCGTTGTCGGCGATTCGCGAACGGGCGAAACGGCCAAGTACGACGGAATTTACTACCTGATCCAGTATCTCAGGCGAGCGCCGACGTTGTTAAGACTAGTAAATGTCGGCAACAACCAGGTCCGGCTGAACCTGGTTCCGGTCGACTTTGTCGTTGACGCAATAGCCGCACTGGCGTTTGACACCGATTCGCTGGGAAAAACGATCGCGCTGGCCGACCCTCGACCGCTTACGACCGCAGAGCTTTTTGATGTCATAGCACAAGAACTTTCAGGCAAAAGATCGATAGTCACACCGCCGCTCGCTTGGGTGGAGCGGGCCCTTTTGCTGCCCGTTTCGCCCCCCATTACGGGGCTACCGTTCCCTGCCGTACCTTATTTTTTCATTTCGCAGACGTATGATACGAGCGTGGGCGAGTGTTTGCTTGAGAAGCATGAAATCTCGTGCCCCAGTTTTCGCGATTACGCGGGAGATCTGATCAAATTTGTAGCGAAGCATCCACAGCTATGATCGCTACATCCTAACTAAAATGGGTCGCGTTATGTTTAGAAAGATGTCTTCTCTTCCGCTCTTGGCCTTGATCCTGCTTCTCACAGCATTCGCCGCAGCGGCGCAAAGCGGTCGGGTGATGCCGACGCCAACGCCTGAGACGCCCGTCAGGATCGTGACCGAGGAGGTAAAGCTCAACGTGCTCGCTTTTGACGAGGACGGCGGATTTGCACAGGGCCTTCAGCCTGAGGACCTGGTCATTACTGAAAATGATGTTATCCATCAACCCTCGACCGTGCGGCGCCTGCCCGCAACCGTTTTGATCGTGATGGACACCGGCGGTGAACTGCGCTCGGTCAAGGGCCTGAAACAGACACAAAAGGTAGCCACGGCTTTGGTTGCGGCCCTCAAGCCTGAAGATGCCATTGCCGTTATGCAGTACAACGACAAGCCGAAGCTTCTTTCGGAATGGACATCGGATAAGGAGGTTGCCACTGCAGCGATCGGACGGGCCGGTTTTGGTAAGCATGACGCATTTGTAAAAGCTTTGGCGATGGCGAAGGACTTTTTTGCCAAAAGCTCAGCCGAAAATAAGCATATTGTCCTGATAACTGATGGGACCGACAGCTACAACAACTTCGCCAACAAAAGCCGTGCGATGCGAGATCTTCTGTCAAGCGATCTGACCGTTCATATTCTTAGCTACACGCGGATGGAGATCGTGGATATTGAGCCGCGGACCAAGATGCTCTCAAAAACTCCGCCGCCGAAGGCGATGCCCGATGAAGTTGCGGCAACCTTGCCAAATGGTGTCCGCGATATTGCGCAGGCACCAAAGATCGGGCCTACGATCAATCTTGACCGCAAGCTTCTCAAAACATTGCGCGAACGCAAATCCGATCTTGAGACCAGCGAAGAGCAGCTTACCTACCTGGCCCAGAACACGAACGGTGAAATGATCATTCCTGAAACAAAAGAAGAAATGATCGCCAAGGCCGCGCTTGTAGCTGATATGATCGATGCATCATACGTTGTCACATATATGCCGAAGATCCCGATCGCTGAAACCGGTGGTGTAAGGGACATTACGGTAACGTCCAAAAAGCCGCGCGTCATTGTCGAGGCGCATCGAAAGCTTGTGATAAGCAACGACCGCTGATAAGTGTCCTCAGGTCAGTTCAGAATTAACAACTCCGTGCCCTTTGCGTCTTCAACTTTGGGTCCTTTGTGTTAAAGATCCTTTAATCACAACGTTCACAAAGTTGAAGACACAAAGGGCGCAAAGGGATTGCACCCGCCGCGCATATGGCGAATAATTTACAATTTGCCGCCGTTGCCGTATCATCGAATTATTCCGGCCTAAGAGAGAACACAGATGTCGTGGGAGTGGGAAGAATTCACACAAAAGGCGAATTATCGCGCCGAGATGATTCGTGTTTCGCTCAACGGCCGCGGCCATTTTTTTCTGAATCAAAAGGCCGTTGAGACACTTGGCACCCCTGAGGCCGTTATTCTGCTTTACGAACGCGCGAACCGCCTTATCGGTATCAAACCCAGCTCATCCGAAGTTGAACACTCATACGAGATAAAGCACCAAAGTTCATCGCAAAATTCCGTTGTTAGGGCTAAATCTTTCTGCAATTATTACGCCATCCGTCTTGGTGACACCCTCGTGTTCAATGATATTCAGGTTCAGGACGGCATGATCGTCCTCGACCTTGGCAATGTTACTGAAGTGGTCCGCCGGGCCCGTTTGATGGAGTTTCCTCACCAGGCGAATGGCCGCGAGCGGCCTGCACAGCCAATTAAGTTCAGCAATCTGCTTCGAATGAGGGCGCCGGACGAAGAATGATCCGACTTGAGTTAAGTTGGCCCTAAAGAAAGCGTCTCGGGCAAAGTCCTTGTAACCAGACATGGAAACGCGCCGTCTTGACCAACAAGCGGCCCGATTTTGAGCATTTGGTACCGCCTGATGAGAGCTTTGCAAACCGTATTGCAGGAGGAAACGCTAGTTCTACCGGCCGAAGACGAGTGCATTGACAGCGTCCGCGCCGAGCGCACGGACGCGCAGTTGGTCGATATCGTGCTTGCGGGCGACCAAACGGCGTTCGAGCCACTGTACGACCGGCATAAACGCCTTGTTGCCTCAGTCGCCGCACGCTACATTCGCCGTCCGGAACAGATCGAGGACGTTATTCAAACCACATTCGCCAAGGTTTTTGTAGAACTCAGCCGGTTTCGCGGCGAGCATGCACTTTCATTTCCGAGTTGGTTGTCCAGAATAACGTCGAATACGTGCCTGGACATCCTTCGCAGCCAAAAACGCCGCCCGGAGGAGCTTTCCGACGACATAACCGGTGTTGAGCTAACGCAGTTTGAAGCGAGTGCCGGGGCAAGCAGTGAAGACATGGTGATAAACCGTGATCTTGCCGAAAAATTACTCTCGCGTGTCGCGGGCGAGGACCGTGCCTTACTTCAGATGCTTTATGCGGAAGACATGAGCATGGCGGACGTGGCGGAACGTTTTGGCTGGACCGTTTCGAAGACAAAGTTAAGGGCATGGCGGGCGCGCCACTCACTGCGGCGGGTTTTGAAACGTTACTTGTAACCGCACGTGGGCGCAGAACGTCTCTTGAATTGAAGATGAGATCAGGAAAGCCGACAAATAAGGAACTCGACGGGCTAGGCAGGCGGCTATTGATAGCCTCATCACCCGTCGATGCAGAGATAGACCGGATCATTTCGGATCCGCGGCTGTATGACGGCGTCCTCGCGAAGATCGCCGCGGCCGAGGCCTCGGTGCGCCGGCAGCAGGCGGCCCGATTTGCATGGAAGCCAGTTGCCGCCTCGGCAATGGTGCTGGCACTGCT
>CAUJFK010000346.1 GCA_963169175.1 Acidobacteriota bacterium
TTTAAGGTTTCGCTCAAAAAGTTAACGCAGCTTACGCCGACGCCGTGGAGGCCGCCCGAAACTTTATACGAGTTCGAATCAAACTTGCCGCCCGCGTGCAGGATGGTCATAACCACCTCGGCCGCCGACCGGCCTTCCTGCTTGTGAATATCCGTCGGGATGCCGCGTCCGTTATCGACGACCGTGACCGAGTTATCGATATGTATCGTCACCTCGATCGTGTCGCAATATCCGGCCAACGCCTCATCGACCGAATTATCTACAACTTCATAAACCAAGTGATGCAGCCCGAGTTCGCTCGTCGAACCAATGTACATTGCCGGACGCTTCCGCACCGCGTCACGCCCTTCGAGCACTGTGATCGAATCTGCACCGTAATCTGTCTTTGCTTTTGCCAATTTATATTAACCTCTAACTACTTTCGTTCAATTTCAATAAACTCACCCTTTGCGATCGTCGTAAGTATCCGCTTTGCATCTTCAGCAAGCGGTTCCAGATCCTGGACACGATTTGAGTAAGCTGAAAGCAACACGACCGCAATAGGTAATGTTGTTTCGTTTTGTTGATAACGAAGATTCTTATCAACCGTTATGAAGACGTCATAATGAAGCCGCGGCCAGCAATCTACCGTTCTTTAGCCCCTTAAATCCTGCTGCCTCGACTGTATAAACCTCGAAACCGTCAAATTAACGCCCCAGCCGTCTCGGCACGCACTCATCAAGCAGCAACTTCATATTCAGCAAGCAGCTTTACCCTAAAAAGTTCCAGTACTCCGAGCACCTGTTCGTACTCGACAGTCGGAAAATCACCCAAAAAGGTTTCAAGGTCGTCGCCGCCTTCCAGATAGTCGAAGAGGTTTTTAATTGGTACTCTTGTCCCGCGGAAAACCGGTGTCCCGCCCAGCTTTTCAGGGTCGACCTCTATGTACTTATCGTCAACATCCATTTCATTGCCTCGATCCTTTCGGCTGGCAGCTCCAGTCCTTTTGGAAGCGGTCTAGATCAAGTAAGAAAGATCTAAGGACCCTTTCGATCTGCAATACATGTGGCAACCATCCAACCATGAAGGGAGCCAGCCATGATCAACCGGTGAACGCCATTCCAACTCGAATACACAGAACAAAAACCTGTTACCCGATCAAAAGATAATTATACCATTTTGGGGTGAGATTGGACAGTGCTCGCGAGGTCGTTTCAGCCCGATTTAGCGTGGCTTGGCGGCTCCGGAAACAACGTCAAATACGGCGGCGTCGGAGCCAAAGCCTTTAACAAAACTTTCCTTCGACGTGGTCACGAACGTCTGAGTTTTGCCTTGCACGAATTCGAGCAGTTGTCCAATTCGCTCGTAATCGAGTTCGGCATCAATATCATCAAGCAGAAACACCGGATATTCCTGCTGCTGGGCGTAATAGACCGCGATGTTTGCAAGCTGCAAAAGCAGCAACACACTTCGCTGCTGGCCGGCTGAACCGTATTTGCGAAGGTCGTGGCCATCGAGGAGGATCTCAAGATCGTCGCGGTGCGGGCCGATAAGCGAATATCCGGCCGCGGTTTCGGCATGGACTCGCAGCTTGAGCCGCTCGGCGAGAAGGCTTTCATAGTCGGAGAGATCGCCTTTTCCCTCTAGTGAAGATGCGTACCGCATAACTATTTGCTCTGTGCCAAACAGGTTATTTTCAAGGACTTCGTTCAACCGTTCGACATAACGAAGGCGCGAGCGGTGAATTCGGGTGCCGTGCGTGATCAACTGTTCGTTCCATGGCTCAAGCTGCTCGGCGGCCTTTTCCTGCGATATCTTTTCGTCCTGCTCCGCCTGCAGCAGGGCATTCTTTTGCTTTATCACGCGGCTGTAATCTGCCAGCGTCTGTACGTATGGCGGATGGATCGAGACGATCGCCTGATCGAGAAAGCGGCGGCGGGCATCTGGGTGTCCGCGCACGACCTCGAGTTCGTCGGCGTTGAAAACTACTGTGTGCAGCTGCGATAGATAATTGTTGACCGGTTCCCGCTTCCCGTTGACAAAAAAGGACTTGCTGTTCCCTTGTATCACGGCCTGAAGATCACGGTGAATATCCTCGGTACGGCCGACGCGGCCTCTGATGATCGCCATTTCCTCGCCGAACCGAACGGCCTCGGACAAACGCGATGTCTTGAACGACCGAGTGGTGGCAAGAATATTTATTGCCTCTAGCCAATTTGTCTTGCCTTGCCCGTTTAGACCGACTAGAATATTCAAGTCGTGTCCACAACGCACGTTGCTTTCCAGATTTCGAAAGTTTTCAACTTCAATCAGTTCGAGAAACATTTGGGTAGAGTTTAACACTTAACCCTTCCGGCTCTCGACCCATTTCTACCCACCGGGCCGCCCCATTTGCCCGAAGAAGTACGGGTTTCGCCGTCGGATAATTTTTCTGAACTGGACGGATATTCGCAGTATGTTTAAACTAGGTGTTCAAATGCGTTGAACACCATCAAACATTCTTCTGCAATATGTGGTACCGATGCGATTTCTGAACCTGATCTTGATCCTCACGCTCTTGGCGGCCGCGGCCTTTGCCCAGCAAAAGCTACAGCCGGGCGTGGCTGCGCCTGATTTTAACGCGGAATCCCTGGACGGCAAGGTGTACAACCTTAGCCAGTTGCAAGGCAAGGTAGTTGTCCTGACCTTTTGGTCCACCCGCTGCCAGATCTGCCATAGCGAGCTGCCAAAACTTAACGAGGTCGCAAAACGATACAGCGATAAGGGCGTGGTCTTCCTTGCGGCGACAATGGAAAATCAGGCGAAGGTCGAGCCTTATCTGAAAAAGAATCCGTTCAATTTCAATATTTTGCCAAACAGCTTTGGAGTCATTCTGAAATATGCGGACATGGACGGAGGCGGCAACATCAATATAGGTTTTCCTGCGTATTTTCTTATCGACCAGCGCGGCACGATCGCGCTAAAGAGCAACGGCTGGGACAAGACCGCCAAGCTCGATTCCGAGATCTCACAATTGTTATCGTCCGAATGAGCGCGACCCCAAGGCGAGTTTCGCTCCTCTCTTGTGTACCCCGGCTGCTTAACTCCCAGCCGGGGATTTTTTATTTGCAGAAGCCCGCGCATAAGAGGATATGTCAAAACTGTCTTGAACTGCGGAGCAGTGGCAGAGAGGTAGCCACGGGTGGAGCAAAGCGGAACCCGTGGTTGGGATGAAAACGAGACTCTAAGCCCACGTAGTGGGCGACAGAGAGGCATATAACCTCTATTGTTTTCAATAAATTAGCAAAAGTCTCCCGCCCGTTACACGGGTTTTGAAATTTTGGCTTGCCTAGCCCCACGTTTCGCTTCGCTTCACGTGGGGCTACAAATATGCCGATGCTCCGCAGCTTTTTTAGGGTTTTGAAACAGCCTCCTTAGCAACGGCTTAATCCTGGCATTGGACGTCACGCCCTTGCTCGCGCGCAGGCTTCTGCATTATATTCAACATTCGCCGCATTTTGCGGAGAGGTAGCCTAATTGGCTAAGGCAGTAGTCTTGAAAACTACCGCGGGAAACCGCTTGCAGGTTCGAGTCCTGTCCTCTCCGCCATTTTATCCATTGACGGCCAAGCCGAAAAAGGTCCAACGGTTCTAAAGACTTTATTCATCATTCACGCGGTGATCACGCTTGCCGCAGGCCTGACGCTGATCGCGGCGCCTTCTCTCATACCTGCGGCTGTCGGGATCGCAATTCAACCTGAACAATATCTGCTCTGCTACCTGCTCGGTGCATCCGAGATCAGCATGGCCGTCCTTTCGCTGCTTGGTGCGACACTTCATGAATTCAAAGCCCTACGCGCGGCTGCGTTGACCAATCATCACATTTCATATTTACACGGCGGCTGTCGAAATTTATGCGTATGCAGGCGGTCTAAGCCCCGCGATCTGGTTGAATGTCGCGGCCCGGGCAATTGTCGCAGGACTCTTCGCCTATTTCGGCATCTTCAACTCCAGGCATCCTGACAAATAGCTCCGAGCGATCCGTACCATCGAGGCCAGAATGATCCTCACGCAATTCTTCGTGTCATCCCTTCGTGCCCTTTGTGTTTAGGGCTTTGGCTTATCGTAACCACAACATGCATACAGAAAAGACTCCCGACACAATTTGTTCTCGCGGTTGTTCCTTGCTTTCAAATCGCGTTTCATTATAGGCTAAAAACATATATGAATGAGTATTCATTCATATATGATCATCAGGCCATTCATTCGCGAATAAAGATCCAATGACTCGTTCATCACGACCAACGTCCGTCAAAAATGGTGTCAGCGACAAGCACTCGGCAATTCTGCGTGCCGCAGTAAGAGTATTTGCCCGAAAAGGGTTCTTTAATTCAAAAGTTTCGGATATTGCCAGTGAGGCGGGCGTGGCTGACGGAACGGTCTATCTATATTTCAAGGGCAAGGACGATATCCTGCACTCGATCTTTGATCGAATGATGGCCGAGTTCATTGGCGAGGGGCGACGCCTGATCGAAAAGATCACGAACCCCGAACTGAAGCTAAAACGCATTGCCGAACTGCATCTTGAAAAGCTCAGTGCGGACCGCGACCTTGCCATCGTCTTTCAGGTTGAACTTAGAGGCTCGACCAAGTTCATGCAGGAATTCTCGGCGGCGGGCTTTGCCGAATACCTCGACATTATTCGGCGGACAATCGTGGAAGGTCAGGAAGCGGGCGTTTTTCGTACCGATATAAAGCCGATCGTCGGCGCAAAAATATTCTACGGTGCACTGGACGAGATGGTGACGAACTGGATCCTTTCAAAAAAGACATACCAGCTTCCACCAATGGCGGCTGAAGTGTTGAAGATATTTTTCGGAGGAATGTCCGCAAAATGACCGCGGAACTGACGGGCCAACTGACATCACGACACGCTATGCTGGGCCGCGGCGACCCGCTTTTCCCGTCTGAGCCGCAGACGCTGGCGGAACTGTTCCAAGCGGCGGCGGAGAGATACGACAGGGCAAATGCTCTCAATTCCAAGAAAGATGGGAGATGGTCCCCGATCTCGTCAAAACAGATCGTAAGCCGGGCCAGAGCAATAGCGAATGGACTCCGCGGCCTGGGCCTGCAAAAGGGCGACCGTGCAGCGATCCTGTCCGCGAATTCGCCCGAATGGACACTTACCGACGCGGGTTGTCAGTTCGCCGGTATCGTTGACGTTCCGATCTATACTACTCTCACGCCCGACTCGATCCGATATATTCTTAATGATTCTTCGGCAAAGGTACTGTTCATCGATACAATTTCCGCGTACGAACGCATTGCCGGTGAACTTTCGAAATGCCCGGCGATCGAGCGCATTGTTTTTTTTGAAAGACCGGGTAAAGGACTGCCGAACGCGATAACGCTCTCCGAACTTGAACAAAGCGGCCGGGGATCATCGGATGAAGATCTTGCCGAAGCGATCGAACCCGGCGACGTGGCAACGATCATCTACACCAGCGGCACAACGGGCGAGCCAAAAGGCGTAATGCTGACGCATACGAATATTATTTCGAACGTCATCGACGCAGGTGAAAAGTACAGTTTTTCGCGTGAAGACCGTTCATTGTCGGTGCTTCCGCTCTCACATGTGTTCGAGCGGTCGGCGATGTATCTATACATCCTCAATGGGATGGCGGTGTATTACGCCGAATCTATCGAGAAGGTGCCGGAGAATCTTTCGGAAGTTCGCCCGACCATCCTTGTCGGCGTCCCCCGCATTTTTGAAAAGGTTTACGCCAAAGCAAAGCTCAAGGCGGCCCAAGGCGGCGGCATCAAGGAAAAGTTGTTTGAATGGGCGATCGGGGTTGCGCAGGAACATGCGTTATCAATCGAGACGAACGGGAAGGTGATATCGCTTTTGGCACTCAAACATTCTGTCGCCGATCGCTTGATCTATTCAAAATTACGCGAATTCTTTGGCGGTCGCTTGCGCTTTTGCATCACGGGCGGGGCAGCCCTTTCAAATGAGATCTATCTGATCTTCACCGGTGCCGGTGTTCCGATTATGCAAGGCTATGGCTTGACGGAAACATCACCCGTCATCTCATCGAACAACCCGCATGCGTCACGGCTTGGCACCGTTGGGCGCCCGATTCGAAATTTCAGGGTGCGGATCGCAGCCGACGGCGAGATAGAGGCGACCGGGCCCGGCGTGATGCTGGGCTATTACAAAAAGCCGGAGGCAACACGCGAAACGTTTACCGAAGACGGCTGGTTTCGGACCGGCGACATCGGTGAGATCGACGCCGATGGATTTTTGAAGATCACCGACCGAAAGAAAGAGCTGTTCAAAACCTCGGGCGGAAAATACATTGCTCCCGCGCCGGTCGAGCAGATGATCCTGTCATCAAGATTCGTGAGCCAGGCCGTTTTGATCGGAAACGAGCGCAAATTTGCCGCCGCATTGATCGTGCCCAATTTTGAAATGCTCGATTCTTACGCCAGGCACAAAGGCATTCCGCGAATGACCCCGGCGGAATATTGCCGCGACCCGCGCATCCTCGATCTTTTCGAAAGACAGGTAGCCTCGGCAACCGCGGGATTAGCTAGATTCGAGACGATCAAGAGAATTGCGCTGATCGATAAGGAAATGACCGTCGAGGGCGGCGAGCTGACGCCGACAATGAAGCTGCGCCGACGCATCGTTGACGAAAAATATAAGGATGTGATCGACGGCCTATATGCCGACGGATCTGAAGCTAAAAAGGCCTGAGAGGTATCGGTACACGGTTTGGGATACCGGTTACTGCCTCAAGCAGGATATCGGCTATCGACTTTTTGGCTTTGCCAACCAGAATTATATCGAGCGGCAGCAGCATGATGTCTTTTTCTTCACCCTTCAGAATTCCAGCGTAATTTACGGCCAGAACCTCAGGTTCCGGCGAATTAGGCCTTTTGCGATAGATGCTTATATTCTTTTTCGCGTCGCGGGTTGCTCCGGCAGCGGCTGCGATAGCCTGAGTGAGCGGCAGCCCGCCCTCGGGAATGTTGATCTCGCCCGGTTTGACAACCTCGCCTGTTACATAAACGAGCGGGGCTTTTTGCACCAGAATGATGTCACCCGGCAATATCTCAGGATTTGATCCTTCAGCACCGGCGGTCATTTCCTTTAGGCTAAATACTTTTGACGGAACATTTAGTCCTTCGCCTGCGGTTGCAACGGCCCAATCCGACGGCTTTGCATCCGCACACATTGGCGGCCGCGGACGAAATACTTGCACAGTACCGCTGCTCTTGGCCGTATCTACGCCGGCAAACGCTATCATTTCAAGAAGATACGCCCGCCGCGTAAGATCGACCTTTTGCTGCTCCATTACGGCGCCGTAAATATGCACCGGCGGACGGCTGTTTCGCTGCGTGACCCGCAAATATAGCTGCGGATTGCGAAGATATTTTGACCATGCCTTTGCAACATCAGCCTGCAGGCCGCGTTCGGTCTTGCACTTTGCGATCAACGGCTTGTCAACGTAAGGGACGATTATCTTACCGTCCTCGTCGACCGTCATGGCTTCAACGTCGAAAGAAGGTTCGCCCAGGGCCTTGATGCTAATAACATCACCGGGTCCAATAAGATAGCCCTGTTGCCCCTCGGCCGCGTTGGGCACGATCTGTGCCGCAGACCCGACGCAAAGGGCAAAAATTGCGATAAAACTGTTTTTGAAGCTGTTCCGCATGCGTGATCGGTTCGAAAAGTACAATGACTAGAATAGTCCAGCATCGCGTCTGATTCAACTATCTTACGGCCGGTTGCCTCATTTCCAGG
Organism: Acidobacteriota bacterium; assembly: GCA_963169175.1. Taxonomy (GTDB): domain Bacteria; phylum Acidobacteriota; class Blastocatellia; order Pyrinomonadales; family Pyrinomonadaceae; genus OLB17. The sequence continues at coordinate 7,768 of CAUJFK010000346.1, forward strand.
CCCGAGATAGCCAGAAAAGGCTTTTACTTTTGCTTCGACTTTGCTGTAATAGCGAGAGCGACTCACGGATAACGGAGTTCTTCCAGCAAATGCCCTATCGTCAACCTCACACAACGACCCTTTCGGACCGGCTATGGTACCTTAAGCGTCCTGTGCAGTTCCTGCTTGATCTTGCGATCCTGTCGGGGGCATTTTTCCTTGCCTATTTGCCGGCCATCAACATTCAGGTAACGGCCTTTTACGCCGATATTGCGATAGTACAGGTCCCGCTCGTTATTCTCATACAGTTTTCGGCGCTCTTCCTGGTCGGTTCATACTCGATCCTTTGGCGCTACATCAGCATCAGCGACCTTCGCGCATTTATTACGGCGGCGTTCATTTCAGGTGGGATACTGCTGGTTCTTCGTTTCTCGCTGTCCCTGACAAATCTTTCGCTGTGGCAATTGCCGATCTCGGTGATCCTGATCGACACTGTCCTTGGCTTTGGCGGTTTGGTCGGAATTCGTGTTTTGCGGAGGTTCTTTTACGAGGTTGGCGACAAGCGAAATCCCTTTGCCCGAACCCGACCGCCTAAACGAAAACCCGCCTTGCTGGTCGGCGCCGGACGGATGGGCGCAACCCTGGTCAAGGACCTTAGAGGCCGCGGTGATGCTGAGTTGGAGATCCGCGGATTTGTTGACGACGATACACTTAAGCAAGGAGCCAGCGTCAGCGGGATCAAAGTACTGGGGGCAACCCCGGACCTGCCGCGGCTGGTTGACGAGTTGAGTATCGAACAGGTCGTTATCGCGATCGATCATGCTCAGGGCAAGGATATCCGGAGGATACTGGAGCTTTGCAGCTCAATTCCCGTAAAGGCCCAGATCGTTCCAAGCCTGAATGAGCTCGCTCACGGCCGTCTTGCCGTCAGCCGAGTGCGCGATGTGCAGATCGACGACCTACTGGGTCGCGATCCGGTCGAACTCGATGACGACAACGTTCGAGATTTCCTTTCCGGAAAGACTGTTATGGTCACCGGGGCGGGCGGCTCGATCGGGTCGGAACTGGTGAGGCAGATAATCGGCTATGCACCGAGGACGGTCTTACTGGTCGAAAGGGCCGAGTTCTTGCTTTTCAATGTTTCACGAGAACTTGCGTCGCTCGACAACGATGTTGAGTATGTTTCCCTGATCGCCGATGTTGGCGATGAGCCGCGAATGCGCGAGATATTTCGACGATACCGTCCCGATGTCATCTACCACGCGGCCGCCCATAAGCATGTGCCGCTCATGGAATCGAATGTTTGTGAGGCAGTAAAGAACAATATTTTCGCCACGCGTACGCTCGGGAATCTGGCGGGTGAGTCCGGTACTGGGGCATTTGTGCTGATCTCGACCGACAAGGCCGTAAATCCCACCTCGATCATGGGGGCGTCAAAGCGGATAGCCGAGATCGTCGTTCAGGAGTTAAATCACGCCTACGAAACTAACTATATGGCCGTGCGATTTGGGAACGTTCTCGGTTCCGCTGGCTCGGTCGTTCCGATATTCAAGGAGCAGATCGAAAAAGGCGAGGCGATCACGGTCACAGACCGCGAAATGACGCGGTACTTTATGACGATTCCCGAGGCGTCGCAGCTTGTCCTGCAGGCCGCGGCGCTAGGCAAAGGCGGCGAGATCTTTATACTCGACATGGGCAATCCGGTGAAAATTCTTGATCTGGCCGAGGACATGATCCGTCTCTCAGGCCTGACGCCGTATGAGGATATCGATATTGTGTTTACCGGCGTTAGAAAAGGTGAAAAGCTGTTTGAGGAACTTGAGATCACGGGCGAGAATCTCTTAAAAACTCATCACCCAAAGATCTTCATCGGAAAGATAGCGACATATTCGAAGGAAGAAGTGACGAGCATGCTGACGCGATTTCGCCAAGCAGTTGAGACAAATGATCGTCAAGAGATGAGACGGCTTTTCAATGCGATCCTTCCGGAAGCTACGATCGCGGTCGACAAAACACCGCCGCCTGAGCCCACTGTTTCTGAGAATGGCGGTTTACCGACAGCCAAACTCGGCCTCGCCGACTGAACCTGCCGCGCTTGATAAAGGTGGGCCGAAACTCTAGAGTTACTATTTCGGCCGGTCGGGATCACTTTCCTGTTTATCCTTCCGAAATTATCCATGCCGTTGGCGACGTATTTCATCATTTGCGGCATTTGACCCTGAAGAATATGAAGATCGGGATTGTTGGTTTGGGGATTGTCGGTTCGGCGATCAAGTACGGATTTGAGAAACTTGGGCATCAGGTAACGGGGCATGATATCAAGGACGATACACGCCTTGACGATGTTCTCGGCAGCGAAGTGATCTATCTTTGCCTGCCGACGCCGCAAGGTGATGACGGACACTGCGACACATCGGTGATCGAGGAGATCGCCGCGGAATTATTGGATGTGCAGGGCTTCGGCGGCATCATTGCGATCAAATCAACGGTTACGCCGGGTACGACGGTTTTGCTGCAGGGCCGGTTCATGACAGAGAAGATCTGTCATGTGCCTGAGTTTCTTCGCGAACGAGCCGCGATCATCGATTTCACCGACAACCACGACGTTTGCGTGATCGGCACAGATTCGGACGAAGTATTTGAGACTGTAAAGGCATCACACGGCTACTACCCAAAACAATTCATCAAACTCTCGCCGACCGAAGCCGAGATATCAAAGTATTTCAACAACATCTATAACGCGATGCTCATCACATTCGCAAACGGATTCTACGAGATCTGTCATGCGACCGGGGCCGATTATTCCAAGATCAAGAATGCGATGGTGCAGCGAGATCACATTTACAATAAGTACCTAGATTGCAACGATAACCTGCGCGGCTTCGGCGGCATGTGCCTGCCAAAAGATACGGCGGCCATCTCGGCATTTGTGAAAGAAAAAGGAATGCCGATCGAGTTGTTCCAGGCCATCGTTGACGATAACAAAAAGTATAAAACAACGGTTTTTGAGGGAATGAGAAAGTGAGAATACTTGTAACTGGTTCAGAAGGTTCGTTGATGCAGGAAGTGATCCCCCGCCTGACGGCTGTGGGCCACACGGTAATTGGGGTCGATAATTTTGCTCGATACGGCGAGATCGAGCGTGAGCGCGATTACCAGTTTATCCGCGGCGATCTGACCGACCCGGATTTTGTGGACACGGTCGTGCGCGACGTGGACGCTGTCATCCAGGCAGCGGCGCTGATCTACGGCGTCGGTGGATTTAACAAATATCCGGCGGACATCCTGTCAAAAGACATCAACCTTCACCAGAACATAATGCACGCGATGCTCCGAAACGGCATCAAGAAGATGGTTTATATCAGTTCTTCAATGGTGTACGAACGATGTGTGAAGCACCCGAGCAAGGAAGAGGATGTGGACGAATCGCTGATCCCATCGACCGACTACGGCCTGAGCAAACTGGTTGGCGAGCGTATCACGCGAGCGTTTCACCGGCAGTACGACATCGGCTACACGATCTGGCGGCCCTTCAACATCATTACGCCGCACGAGGTCGGTGAAATTGATCTGGGCCTGAGCCACGTGTTCGCGGACTACATCAAGAACATTGTAAAAGAACAACGAACCGAGATCCCCATCATCGGCGATGGTGAGCAGGTCCGATGCTTTACGTGGATAGGCGATGTTGCTCGCGGTATCGCGAAA
>CAUJFK010000347.1 GCA_963169175.1 Acidobacteriota bacterium
GAGGCTGCTCCGGCACGGGTTGTTGCTCCGCCGCCTAAAAAATCGTCAGGAAAGATTATTGCTGTGATCGGCGGGCTTGCGGCACTCTTGTTGTTGGCCGCGGTTGTCGGCGGCGGCATTTGGGCATACATGGCATATGGTCCGGGTATGGCCGAACCCGAACCGACACCGGAACCAACGCCCGAAGCGACGATTGCGCCGACACCGTCGCCCGAACCTACGATCGAGAGCAATTCGAACGTCGATCTGGGCAACTCGAACAGTTCCGTGAACGGCAATTCGAACAGTATTCTGGTTGAACCTACTCCGGAAAAAATGCCAGAGAACGTGCCCGGCCGCGACGATACGCGCCCAACGCCGCGTCCGCAGACGCCAAGGGCAACACCGGCGCCGAGATCGACGCCAAAACGCGGCCCGGCCCCACGGCCGACCGTTCTTCCATAGGTCAAGGAGCAAACGAGATGAGTCGAATATCATTTGGAAAATTTGCGATCGTTGGGCTATTGCTGATGGTATTTGGCAGCTTGTCACAGCCGACGTTCGCTCAGTCAAAGAAAGATCGTCAGCGGGCGGAGCAACTAATACGCGAAGCCGACAAGGCCTATGACCAGCGAAATTATCGGGCGGCTGTGACCAGTTACGCTCAGGCCCTTGGGACACTGCCGAATGACGGCGAGGCACGTTTTCGAAAGGGCAAGGCCCATCTTTTTCTTGAGGAATATGCTCAGGCTGCGACGGAACTCGACCTCGCACTAAAGAACGGGCAGAAACCGCTCGACATTGCCCGCGTTCGTTGGGAGGCCTATGACAAGCTTGGGCGATACGCAGACGCACTGGCCGACGTCAACAAGGTTTTAGCGGACGATCCCGACAATTACCGATTTCAGATGGCGGCGGCTGATCTGCTCTATCGAAAGGGAGATTTTGCAAAGGCGGCGGATGCTTACATGAAGGCAATCCCACGGTCGCCGAATCCCGCGGACCTGTATTTCAAGGTCGCCGAGGCCAAGTCGAAGATGGGCGACATCGTGGGACAGGCCGCCGCGGCGGAGGAGGCGATCAAGCGGAACACGCAATTTTTGGCGGATGCCCTCCTCTTGCTCGGTCGTGCCCGTTATGCGCAGCACATGATACCGGAGGCGATCGACGCATTCTCCCGTGCCCTGAAATCGCGCCCGGACAAACTGGAATCTTACCGCCAACTTGCCGAGCTTCATCGAAGCCAGAATCAGATAGATGAAGCGATCAAGGTGCTCGAGGCCGGCCGCCGCCTGAATGCCACGAACGGAGAGGTGTACAAAGATCTGGCGATGTTCTACAGCCTGGCTAAACGGAACGACGACGCGATCGCCGCGGGAACATCGGCAACTCAATTGCTCCCGAACGATCCGGTGGCGTACACCAATCTGTGCCGCGCCTATTATCAAGCGAAGAAGCCGGAACTTGCCTTTGGTGCGTGCAATTCCGCTTTGCGCTTGTCGCCCGAGGACGGTGAGAGCCTTTTTTATATCGCACGCGTCAGCCAGGAGATGGGCAAGCGGGCGGATGCGGACAAATATCTAAAGCGTGCCCTTGCCAGCATGCAGGCATACACAAAGGATAAGCCGGAGGATGCGGACGGTTTCTATACTCTAGGGAACGTTTACGCTGATCTTCAGCAAAATGAAGGCGCCCTTGCTGCCTATAAAAAGGCGATCGCCCTAAACCCAAAATTGAGCCGGGCGTATTTCAACCTAGGAGTGATCCTGCTGATAGAAAAGGACAAGGCCGGAGCGTTGGAGCAGTATAATACGCTTCTTTCGCTGGATAAAGATCTTGCGGAAAGCCTGAAAAAGACTATAGATAATTCCTAAAGATCGGGCGTTAGTTAAAAATCATCGCAGCTTTGTGCTGACACTCACATTCTGGATCTTGAGGACAACACGTACCGGCTCGCTTCTTTGATCAAAGCTTGCCGGCACGAAGGCAGATGACGGAGAAGACTCAAGTGCCCGCTGAAGTTCATTGACTGCACGCGTGTCGGACGAAGGCTCAACGACCTGTGCAATCGTTGCCGAGCCGTTACCGTATATATCTGCAACGACCGTTACTTCGTCGCTATCCTTTACCTCGCTCAAAAGATTCTCGGTCAGAGCTACCAGTGATCCGTGCGGGTTGATGCTTGGAGATTCCTGCGACCACTCAGCCCGCGAGTTCGCGTACTCCAGCGGATTCAGATCGGCATCGGCAAGCGAGGATGAAGGCGAATAAGGATAGAGGATAGTTGTGTTTGCTGACCCGCTATCTGCGACGTCACTTATTCCAGGCCGCAGCTCACCGTTTACAATTACCCACAAGAGCGTGAATCCTAACACGAGCGAGCTGATCGACCCGACCGCAAACGGCATCAGCCAAACATCGACCCAGCGACGGCGGTTCTCGGCCGGTTGAAAGAGCTGGCGTCCTGTTGCAGCCTCAAGTTTAGCTGAGACGGTCCGCCGCAGGTCCATTATTGCCGAACGCGAAAGCTGAGGGCGATTCACCGAACGGAAATTGTTCCTCACTTCCAATAGATCGGCCAGCCGCTGCCGGCAAACGGGACAGCTATCCATATGCTGCCCGGCCGCTGACTGCTCGGCTTCACTCAGTACATTGTCCGGGTAAAGCGGGAGAATAAATTGTAGATCGATACATTTCATTGGTTTTAGAGGAGGCCGGTATGCCGTTCTCCTATCCTCCACCGTTGATACGTGCTGAATGACTCGCTGACCCCGGCTGTTCCCTGATCGCAGGAAACAACGCTGTGTTCGTCGGCCGCTAAGGCTTTGTGATAATGGCTTTTGAGCTAGATTTGTTGCTGATCTATTTCAAAAAAGCAGCCAATTACCATTCTGCCAGACCGCCCGCAAACACCGTTCTCTTCGACCTCGTTTGGCACCGATAGTAGCGTCTTCAAAGATAAAACCGGGGCGAGCCAGTCATTCAGCCCAACTTTTCAAAAATCCTTCAGTTTTCGTCTCAGTTCGTCGCGTCCGCGAGCTATCCTGGACTTTACAGTTCCTATGTTTACACCCAATGTCACCGCGATCTCGTCATAACTTAACCCTTCGATATCACAAAGGATTATTGCTTCCCTGAATATCGCGGGCAATTGGTTCAGGGCCGCGGCCAAGGCCCGTTCCCGTTCGTTCGACAACGTCGTTTCCTCCGGGCTGCGGCCCTTATCGGCAAGCGTCTCATGGACCTTTTGTTCACTTTGTCCGATCTCGGCATCGATCGAAACCGTTACGTCCCGGCGTCGCCGTTTCCACCAGCGAAAGCGGTTGCGCGAGTGATTGATCGCGATCCTGAACAGCCAGGTTTTCACACCCGCTTCGCCGCGAAACCCCTTGATCGCGGTAAGCGCGCTCAGGAACGTTTCCTGGGTCAGGTCCGCTGCCTCTTCCGGGTCTTCGGTCAGCCGATATAACAACGCAAATACATCATTCGAGTATCGGCAAACAAGCGAATCGAACGCTCTTGCGTCGCCAGCCTTTAACTTTTCAATGAACCGCTCTTCCGAATTCGGAAAAACAGAAGATACCTCTACCGCTGCACCGGCATCGACCTGATCTTCGTCAAATGCGATCGACCTGCTGAAGAACATCCTTTCCGCCTCGCCTGTCTTCATTCGGGAGGTTCTGAACTTCGAGCCGCCGTCGTCACGCGGGCTCGATATGTTAGACACCGTCTCTTAAAATTTGTTCCCAGGAATTTTATCATTCTTGCATAACCGGCCGTTTCGAGTGCTTAAAAGTGCGGGCAACCCCCTGGTCGGAACCTCCACGACCGGCATTGGTTTGCTCTATGCCGGCTTTTGCGATACCTTAATACTTTTGGAAAAAGTCGGCTATCATAATTATACAACGATTAAGCAACCCGTTTTTGCAGTTTTAACTAATGGCACGAAAAAAGAGAAGCGTAGTAACCACGGTCGCTCCCCAGACTGACGCCAAAGCGGCTGAGCGTTACAGGGACAGCTTTCAGAGCAATGTCGGCAAGAAGTTCGAGGA
>CAUJFK010000348.1 GCA_963169175.1 Acidobacteriota bacterium
CAGTCTTGGCGAACAGCGCCGCTCGGCCAATGCCTCGCTTGCCGATTTCACCACAAGTGAAACAGCGGTCTTTTGGCTGCTGAATACGATCAACTCGTCAATTCCGACGATGACGCACTATTTCCATTCGCCGATGCTGCATCCCGAAAAGCTGTATTTGGAAATGGCCACCCTGGTCGGGCGATTGATGACCTTTTCGCTGCAGGACCATCCGAAGGACATCGTCAAATACGATCACGACGATCTTTATTTCACGTTTTACAGCCTTTCGACACAATTGAAAGACCTGCTGGAGACCGTTATCCCAAGCCGCTGCGTTCCGATCCCGCTTGAGAAAACGCGCGATACACTGTATGTCGGCCGTATCGAGGACGAACGCCTGCTCAAGGAGGCCGAGTTCTACCTCGCCGTCCGGGCACAGATGCCCGAGGCGAAACTTATGGAAGGCGTTCCGCGTGTTGTAAAGATAGCGTCGCGCGACGTGATCGATTCGGTCATCGGCTCGGCCTTGCCCGGCGTCGTCCTGACGCTTGCGAGCCCGCCGCCGGCCCCGATACCGACACGCGTCGGGTTCAAATATTTCAAGCTCGATACCATCGGGCCGTACTGGAATGGAATCAACGGGTCAAAGGTCGTTTCTGTATATGTACCGAACGACATCCCGGACGAGAAGTTAGAGATGTATGCGGTTAAACCGTAGTTGGACAGATGTGTCAAATTTTGGATAGCTGACGCCGATCGAGGGCAAGTAGTATGAGCGAATCCGCTTCAAAAAATGATCTTATAACCTTTGCGGGGCCGATCTTCGATCTGATCCTGAGGCTGAAGGCGGGCATTGTCGCTCCCTCAAATGACCTCAGACCCAAGATCGCCGGAATGCTCGAAGACTTTGAAAAGCGTGCCGAGCGATACCGGTTCAACCATAAGATAGTTCAGGTATCAAAGTTTGCCCTGGCCTCGTTTGTCGATGAAACGGTGCTGACCAATAACTTCCCTCTCAAGAATGAGTGGGAAAAGAACCCGCTGCAGCTTGAATATTTTGGCGAGCAGCTAGCCGGGAATAAATACTTCGACAAGCTCGAAGCAATGGTCAAGCAGATAGACATGACGGTCGATGCGGTTGAGATCTACTATTTCTGCATGCTTCTCGGCTTTAAGGGCCGGTACGCCATATACGAGCACGATAAGCTTTTGTCGATCATGCAAACAACGGCCAACGCGCTTGTAAAGGCTGGTCGTATCAAGCCCGTCGAGCTTTCGCCGCATTGGCTGGCGAACGATCAGCCTGAGCCGATCGAACGCCGCGGAATGCCGACCTGGGCAAAGGTCAGCGCGATGGCCCTTTTGGGATTGGCGGTGATCATCTATTTGGGTATGTTCATCCTCTCGTACTCGTTCATTCAGGATGTGGTAAATAAGCTGACGGTTTAGCGGTAATTATGAGCTGGCACTTAAACCAAATGAAGTATGCGTTCGGCCTCGGTGGAATGATGTCATTCTACGGGGTCGTCGGGTTGTTGGTTTGGCTCCTGCCGCCGAACATGGTCAGCTATCAGTACAAGATCATTATTATCGCTCTTGTCCTGCTAACGCTGCCCTTCTCGCTGCTGATGATGTTCGTTGCATCGCGGCGTGAGAAGAAGAAAGCGAAGAAAGAGGCTGAAGCAAAAGAAGCGGCGCAGGCCGCTGATGGCACGGCACCGGCACAACCGGCCGCCGCCGCGGCCCCGGTTGGAAGCTTTGCGAATCTGACAAGCGGGACCGAAGAGACGGTCCAGTTCCTAAAAACCTCAAACCTCGGCAGCATCGGGCGCGATGCTGTGTATTCGCTTCCCTGGTACCTGGTCGCCGGTGGGCCGCATTCGGGAAAAAGCTCGCTCGTACTCAGCTCGAACCTTAATTTTCAAACGCTCCCAAGTCAGCGGCAGTCAGAGCAGAAGTTTATTCGGCCAACCGGCAGTGTCGATTGGCGAGTGACTAGTGACGCGGTCTTTGTCGATACCGCCGGCCGCTATCAGACCGAAGGCGTTGACGCCGACGAGTGGTCGTCATTGCTCGAGACCATTAAAAAGTATCGCGGCAATCGCCCGATCGACGGCTTTCTGCTCGTTGTAAATACCGAGACCATTCTCAAAGCGGATGAACGTGAGACCGAGGAACTTGCCAAGGTCCTTCGCGCTCGGCTGGACGATTCAATGCAGCGGCTCAAGGTTCGATTTCCGGTTTACGTCGTTTTCACCCACGCCGATGCGATCGAAGGTTTCCGCGATTCTTTCTCTACGTCAAAGAATGAGGACAAGACACTTGTTTGGGGAGCGACCATCCCGATCGAGAAAAGTGAGAACGCCCAGGCACTTTTTGACAGCGAATACGAGATATTGCACAATTCGCTGATGAAACGGCGGATCGTCCGCCTTTCGGCCCCGTTTCCGCCGGTCAGGCAGCTTCGCATATTCAATTTTCCGCTGCATTTTGGTTCTGCCCGCCGTAAGTTCGGTGCATTTGTTAACGCACTTTTCCGGCCAAATCCTTTCAGCGAGAACCCGTTCCTCCGCGGCTTTTATTTCACGGCATCGCCGGTGGGCAAGGCAAGCGCGAACGCACCTGCGTCGGTGGCCAACCCGTATTTTACCGAGCGCTTCTTCCGCGACGTTGTCCTCCGCGATAAGGACCTCGTCAGAACGCAGATAGAATCACGCCAAAGCCCGCCGATCTTTGGCTGGATGATGACCATTCTGGCAGGTATAGCCGTCTTTGCCCTGCTGGTCATGTCGGCCGTCTCTCTGGTAAACAACAAACAGCTGTTGAACGACGCCGAAACGCGCGGACAGAACCTGCTGCAGATGGTAAAAACCGATGCGGGTAATCCTGTGCTCAACAAAAAGGAGCCGGCGGTTCGCGAAGAGTTGAACCAGACCGAGAATATGCGTCAGCTCCTTGTCCGGCTTGATGATAACGATCGGAATGGGCCGCCGTTCTATATGCGGTTCGGGCTTTACTCCGGCACCCGGCTTTACAAAGAGAATCTTCTGCCGCTATACATCGGCGTCGTCGAACAGCGCTTCAAGGAGCCAGCGGTCAAGAGGCTTGAGGCCGAACTAGGCAAATTTGCATCGGGTAAACCCGTCGCCAATCCGTCAAAGCTCACCGAAGATGAGGAAAAGCTGCTTGAGAAGAACCTGAATATGCTCAAGGCGTACCTTATGCTTTCCAGTGAGTATAAGAAATTTGCTCAGGGCGCCCTCGTTGCGAATGTGCTTCGCGAATTCTGGGTGTCCGAATCCAAGACGCCGTCCGACATGAAGCCCATTGCTGAGCAGCAACTCGATTTTTGGGCAAAACAGATCGAACGGGATGACGTTGGGTTTCCACGCATCCCGCTCAACCAAAAGCTTGTCGCGGATGTGCGTTCGAAGCTAAAAGACTTCCCGGCGGAATACCGCTATCTCAGCCGCAAGGTCAGCGAGATATCCAAACAGGTCGAGGACAGCAACGGCCAAACGACCGTTGACGGCATTCTTACCCGCAACGGCGCCGATTCAAGCTTTATGTCGGGAACGCACACCGTCCCCGGTGCCTATACGCGTCCCGGCCTTGAATTGATGAAAGTTGCGATCGTCAATGCCGATGAGGAAATGAAGAAGGACGATTGGGTGATGGGCGACCAGGGCAAGACCACTGTGACCGGGCCATCTAAGGTGACATTGGTTGAGGAGCGGTACTATCGTGATTATGCGATGCAGTGGAGCCAGTTGGTTCGCTCAACCGACGTAAAGCCGTACAAGAACAGGGCCGACGCGGCCTCCGCACTCCAGGCTTTTTCACAGCCGAACTCGCCCATGAAGATATTGATGCGCGAGATCGCCAAGCAGACGAACCTGTCCGAGGAACCGGACGGCGAGGGCTGGTGGCCATGGCTCAAGAGTTTCTTCGTGAAAAAGAAGCCCGACGGCTCCGGAAGCACTGAACCCGAAAAGCAGTTCAGGCCGCTGTTTAATTTCGTCGGGAAAAAAGAAGAAACAAAGACGCCGATCGAATCCTATACCGGCGAGATCGGGAGAATGTTCGGCGAGTTTAACACCAAAGCCGGGTCCGACGGTGCTCTTAAGAAGATCGCCGACCAGATGGCCTCGGATGAAGATCCGATCGGCATAAGAAAGCGGGAAACTGCCATTTCGAACCTGACCACCGCCCTTAACGAATCGCCTGCCGGGCAGGAGATAGCGGCCCTCTTGGCGGAACCGTTGACCAGATTGAAGTCGCTGCTCGGGGCGGGTGCTAAAGAACAGCTAGCAAAAACCTGGTCTGATCAGTTGCTGCCGGCTGCAAAGGAGATCGAGAAGGGATATCCGTTCGAGGACAGCTCGTCTGAGGCGGACCTAAAGAACCTGTCAGCATTCCTGGCGCCTAAAGAGGGCAAGCTTTCGCAATTTTATGACGAAAAATTGTCCAATTATTTTGAAGAAGCGAACGGGCAGTATCGGGTCAAGGAAGGCAGCGAGGTCCAGTTCACCGACGAGTTCGTTGCCTATCTAAACAACGCTTTTGCCTTGCAGAAGGCTCTTTACGGAACGAGCTCAACGCCGAAGTTCGAATATGAATTCGCGTTCAGGCCCGTTAAGGATACGCTGGTCGAGATAACCATAGACGGGCAAAAGACCACGTCCGAAGGTACCGGATCATTGAAAGGCGTCTTTCCGGGTGCGAATGCATCGGAAACAGGAGTTATCCTTAAACTTGCGTCAACATCAGGAACGACCTCGACCGCGTCGCCTACTTCGGCAAATTCTTCAAATTCCAGCGTCAGTCCTTCAAGCGGCGGTACGTCAGGCGGGTCGGGCGACCGGATATTCCAGGGCCAATGGGGACTATTCCGGTTCGTTGATGCCGGCGGCCCGGAGAAACAGCCGACCGGAGAATATTTGTTGAAATACACTGTCGGCGGAAAGTCGGTGACCGCAACGATCAAACCAATTGGCGGCGATCTGTTCAACAAGAGCATCTTCCGCCAGGTTAAGTCGCCACAGAATTTTTTGAAGTAACGTTTTTTGTATCCACCTTTAGGCAAGCGGCCTGATGGCGGAATTCAAAGCTGGGCACGAAACTGTAACGATATATGAACGACGCAAAACTGCACCTTGATCGCGGGAACCTGACCGCTGCCGTCGAATCGGCGATCGGGCTCGTAAAATCGAACCCAACGCGTTATGAGGCCCGGGCGTTCCTGTTCGAGCTATCGCTTTTCACCGGCGACTGGGACCGTGCCGACCGCCAGCTTGACGTAATCGGCCATCAGGACGCAAACGCCGCGATCGGATCGCTTATTTACAGGCAGAACCTATCGGCCGAACGTGACCGGATCAAGTTCTTTACGGAAGGGCTTCGCCCCGAAACGCCCGAAACACCGACCGATTACATCAACGATCTGTTTACTGCAAACGATCTTATTCGCGAGGGTAAAACGGCGGAAGCAAGGGAACTGCTGGATAAGGTCGAAGAAGAAAGGCCCGCGTTTCCATGCGTGGTCAACGGCGAGGGCTTTAGCGACATTCGTGATTACAATGATGCGACCATGTGCGTCTTTGAGGCGATCGTAAAAGATTCATACGTCTGGCTGCCTTTCTCAAGTGTTAAGAGCTTGAAGCTTCTCGAACGAAAATCGCTCCGCGATGTTTTCTGGCCGCAGGCCCAATTTGAATTGGCCAACGGCACCAGCGGCGAGTTGTTTCTGCCGTCGCTGTACGCAAATACGTGGAAGAACGCTGACGATCAGATCCGCCTTGGCCGAAGCGTCGACTGGAATGATGCGGGTAATGACATTTTCATTGGTGAGGGTACGCGTATCTTTACAATGGATGGTAAAGATAAGCCGATACTGGATATCAGCACGATCGAATTCGAGCACAAATAATGAAACCGTATCGTTCGTGATTTCTTTGCGGAAATCGTATAGAATATTGTCCGTTCTCCGCTAGTACCAGAGTTCGGACCTCGACCGCCCCAGAAAACTGAGGAGTTTGTCCCCTGATGAATGAGGAGCTGCAACAGCCACCGGTAGTCGATCTTGACGCTTTGCTTCAGCCGATCTCGGATGAAAACCCGTCGGGTGAAAGCCTGCGCTATTCCGGGATATACGACGAAATAGCCGAGGCCCGGCGGGCTGACGACAATCTGAATCAGGGCGATTGGGTGACCGACCTTAAGATTGCCGACTATGCAAAGGTCATAAGCCTGGGCGTCCCGGCGCTTACGACACAGACCAAAGACCTGCAGATCGCCGTGTGGGTCGCCGAAGCGCTGACGATGAAGCATGGCCTCGCCGGCTTTCGTGACGGCCTGCAGTTGCTTCTCGGGTTTCACGAGCAGTTTTGGGACACCGTTCATCCTGAAATAGATGAGGGTGATATGGAAGGCCGGGCCAACGCCATGTCGTGGCTGGATACGAATGGGTGGCTGGCGCTTCGCACGGCTCCGTTCACAGGCGGCCGCGGCCTTGGCTATCAGGATTTCGAAAATGCAAAGAAGTACGATTTTCCCGACAATATCGATGCCCTCCCGATGGAGGAAAAGGATCGGCTGACCAAGCTTCGGGCTGAGGCGGAAAAGAATCGCAGCGTCACGATGTCGCTGTGGAACGTTGAAAGGGCCGAAACGCGCCGCGCCGCGATGGAGTCGTTCAACCTGACGGTCGAAGAATGCAAAACGGCCCTCAGCGGCCTGAACCGCATTGTTGAGGAAAAGTACGATCGGAATCAAACGCCCGGATTCTCGAACCTTCGCAAAACCCTTGAGAATATCGACGAGCAGGTAAAAAAACTGCTCGCAGAAAAGCGCATTGAGGAACCGGACGAGGTCGAGGAAGATGCCGTGACGGACGCGGACGGCCAGCCCGCCGCTCAAAAAGGTGACGGCTCTGTCTCCGGCGCGATCGCGAATCGCAAGGAAGCCCTTCGCCGCCTTGCCGAGATCGCCGCATTTTTTCAAAAGACCGAGCCCCACAGCCCTGTTTCATATCTCGTGCAGCGGGCCGTCAAATGGGGCAACATGGGCCTTGAGTCATGGCTTCAGGAGGTCATAAAGGACCAGTCGGTACTGGTCCAGCTGCGCGAAACGCTCGGCGTGGATGCAGGGGCAGGTGACGGAACGGCCGCCCCCGCCGAGGATCCGTGGGCCCAGTAAATTTCTATTTTGTCGGCAGGCACGCCTCTTATCACGCGTGATGGAGCGGTCGGACGGATTGGATCAAACTTAGACTGAAAAGGAGAAACC
>CAUJFK010000349.1 GCA_963169175.1 Acidobacteriota bacterium
AAATAGCGAAGTTCCTGAAAATCAAAGGTGAGCGGCCCCACCAGTCCGCCGATCGAGACTCAGACGGCCGTTTCCGATAGCCAATGCAATTAAATGCGCTCGATATCGCGGTAATCATTGCCTATCTGGCGGCGATGTCGCTGATCGGGCTGTATTTTTCAAAAAGCCAGAAATCGCGGGAGGATTTTTTTCTTGGCGGCCGCGGCATGCACTGGATACTTGTCGGCGGAAGCCTTTCGCTTTTTTCTACCATAAGTTTCATGGCGATCCCGGGCGAGATGATCCGGTATGGACTTGGGTTCTTTGTCGTTTACCCGTTCGTTCCGCTGGTCATACCGATCATCAATCGCATAGTCCTGCCGGTACTGATGCGGCTCAAGATCACGAGCGCTTACGATTATCTTGCCCAGCGTTTTGATCTTCGCGTTTCCAGGATCAGCGAATATGTTTTTGCCGTAAAAACCCTGATATGGATGGGGGCGATAATTTACACGGCCAGCCTTGCGGTTTCGGAAGTTACCGGGCTGAACATTTTCATAATTATCGCGGTCACTGGGGTCATCACCACTTTCTACACGTCGGCGGGCGGATTGCGGTCGGTTATCTGGACCGATTTTATACAAACGGCACTGTTTACAGGATGCGCTTTGATAATCCCGATATACGTTGCATACGCGATCGGCAGCGGACCGCTCGGATGGTGGGAGTCGTTCTCGCAAGCCGGCAGGACCGAGATCGTAACTTTCAGCACCGATCCGACCGTGCGGGTAACAACGGTAGGGAAGATGGCGTCGGTGATGTTCTATTTCATCTGCACCAGCACGTCCGATCAGATGATCGTTCAGCGATACCTAAGTACGCCGTCGCTTCGTGAAGCCCGACGGTCGGTCTGGGTGTTCATGTTGTCTAATTTGACCTCGATATTTTTTCTGGTAATTTGCGGGCTGGCGTTGTTTGCCTTTTATCATCACAAGTCCACGGTTCCAATGGACGAGTTTCAGGCCGCGATCGCCGGAATGGCCGACCGGGCAATGCCGCAGTTCATCATTCAGGAATTGCCGCACGGCGTCTCGGGGCTAATAATCGCCGGCCTGCTCGCGGCGGCAATGTCGGGGCTGAGCTCCGGCATGAATTCGATCTCGAGTGTTTTGATCGGCGATCTTTCTAAGCAATTCCGTCATGTCGCGTTGTTTCAGAAAGATCTCGTACTTGAACGCCTTGTCGGGATCGTGGTCAGCGGATTTGGCGTTGCTCTTGCCGTCGCGATCACCTTCGGGATGCGCGAGACGAATTGGAATCTCATTGAGTTAAGCGGAAGGCTCGTAAACCTGTTCGTCGGTCCGCTCGCGGTTTTCGTTCTTGCCGGCATTCTCATAAAGCGCGTAAACGGAACTTCGGCGATCGTTGGTTTTATCGCTTCGGTGATGACGAGTATTTTCATAGCCTTCGGTAAACCAATTTTCGGTTTAGAAGAGAACATCTCGTTCACCTGGATCATTCCGGCGTCCTTTTTGGCTGGCTTTGCAATTGCGGTGATGTTCAGCTGTCTCGCAGCGGATAAGGAGGCTGTCCAGGTTTAAGGGGCCGGTCTATGAAATGCTCCAGACAGAGGCCCCTCACAAAGGTTTTTCCCCTTAGGTAGTGCAAACCATTTGGCAGGGCCGGGAATTTAATTTATGAAGAATTGTCTCATTTGGGTCTTTATCTCAATTTTGTCCGTCCAGGCATTCCCTCAACAGACTGTCGAAATGACGTGGCATAATGCCGCCGATATCGGCATCGGCGGAAAGGGCTGGCCAAATTCAGAAACGAAAACACCGTTTGACCGGCTGCCGTCAAAAGCGCAGAAGCCTGTAAGTAAGGAACTTTGGGAGCGGTCGATCAATTCAGCCGGCCTTTCTGTTACATTCTCGACGGATGCCAGCCGGATCGATGTTCGCTGGAGGCTAAGACATCCCAGCATCTCAACGCCCGTGCTTTCGGCATCCAGCGTTGCCGGAATGGACCTATATGTTCGTGAAGGCGGCAGGTGGACGTGGGCTGCGGTCAAACCGCCAAATATGACCAGGCCCGCGGGAAGCCCCGTTGGAACACCGCATGTGACCGAGGTCGCGTTTGTCCAGAGCCTGTCAAAAGCGCAACGTGAATTCAGACTATATCTGCCGCTTTACAACGGCGTTGACCGGGTTGAGATCGGCATACCTAAAGGGGCCGAGATCAAGGCGGTGCCCGCGTCCACCGGTAAGCCGGTAGTGATCTACGGCTCGTCGATCATTCAGGGATTTGGAGCATCAAGGGCGGGAATGAACGTTGGTTCAATATTGGGCAGACGACTGAACAGAGAAGTAATTAATCTCGGCTTTTCGGGCTTGTGCAAAATGGAGCCAGAACTCGCCGACCTGCTCGCCGAACTTGACCCGGCACTTTTTGTTATCGATTGTCTGCCGAATATGACTGCGGAGGAAATAACGCAGCGGACAGTGAGCTTCGTTAAAAAGATCCGGTCGGTGCGTCCGAACACGCCGATCCTGATGGTCGAACACCCCAACTATGCACACACCTCTTGGGATGTTGAGGCACGTGAATCGATAAAGGAAAAGAATGCGGCCTTTTTACAGCAATTCAATAGGTTGCAGAAAGACCGGGTCACGGGCCTGCATTATTTCAAAGGCGACCATTCGTTTGGTGATGGCGACGGCACTCTGGACGGAGTTCATCCGACCGATCTAGGTTACACCTATTACGCAAATGTATTGGAACCCGCTATCAGGCCGCTGCTTGGTAATAGTAAATGATCGAAAGGATTGTGGGTAAAAGAAGGAGAAGGCGGTTATGAAGCAATTTCTTTGGTTGGCATTGGTCACTCTCTCTTCGATACATGCCTATTCACAACAGAAGATCGAAATGAGCTGGTATGGAGCCGCTCAGATCGGGATCGAGGGAAAAGGCTGGCCCGATTCCGCGACCAAAACGCCGTTTTACCGCCTGCCGGCGAAGGCGGAAAGCATGGTGAACAAGGACGTATGGCAGCGGGGCAGCAACTCCGCCGGCCTTCACGTCACGTTCACGACCGATGCTAGTTTGATAGCTGTTCGTTGGCGGCTGAACAACCCAAGCTTCTATACGCCATCGCTGTCCTCGCTTAGTGTTGCCGGAATGGATATGTATATGAGGGAGGCCGACAAGTGGGTTTGGGCCGCGGCCAAACCACCGAGCGCGGTGCGTCCGCCAGGGCATGAAGGAGCGTTTTACCCGGACACGACAACAACATTTGTTCGAAATCTGTCCAAAAAACTTCGTGATTTCAGGCTCTATTTTCCGATCTATAACGGCGTGGATGTTGTCGAGATCGGCGTTCCGGCCGGGTCAAGGATCGGCAAGCCAAAGCCGGACGGGAAAAAGCCGATCGTAATATACGGCACATCGATAATACAGGGCAGTGCGGCGTCGCGTCCGGGTATGACGCTGGTCTCGCAGCTTAACCGGAGGCTGGGCCGTGAGGTAATCAATCTCGGATTTGCCGGACTTTGCAAAATGGAGCCCGAATTGGCCCAGCTTCTGGCCGAACTCGATCCGGACCTTTACATAATAGATTGTCTGCCGAACATGTCCTTTGCCGAGATCACCGATCGAACGTTCGATTTTGTCAAAACGATCAATG
>CAUJFK010000350.1 GCA_963169175.1 Acidobacteriota bacterium
CCGGCCTTATCGCAGGCGGCGTCCGGCGAACGAAGTGTTCGAAGATCTGCAGAGAAATGCGGGCAAGCAGTTTGCACC
This sequence comes from Acidobacteriota bacterium, assembly GCA_963169175.1. GTDB lineage: Bacteria > Acidobacteriota > Blastocatellia > Pyrinomonadales > Pyrinomonadaceae > OLB17. The sequence goes on from CAUJFK010000350.1 coordinate 79, forward strand.
CGAACTTGTGACGGCCTTCTTTCGCGGAATATTGAAAGAGTTGAACGGCGAGGCGAAAGAGAAAAAGTTCCGCAAGTTGCTTGGACGTGAATATATGGAAGCCGAGGGCCTGGCAATCTCGCTGCGAAACGCTCTGAACTCAATGACACCGACCTCGCCGCTGACAATGATCAACGCCGCCTAAAAGGCCGCTCTATTGCGCTTCCAGAAGCTGGACGAATTTCTTTGCCGCAAGTGACAGGTTACGGTCCGTTCGATATATGATCCCAACGGGCCGCGTCCATTCTTTTTCCGCAAGCCGCACAACGGCGAGATAACCATTTCGCTTTTCCTCTTCGACAGCGGGTTCCGGCAGGATCGCCAGGCCGAAACCGACCTGTACCGCACGCTTGATCGTTTCGATATTATCGAACTCCGCGACCTTCTTTACCTCGACGCCGTGGCTTTTTAGGATACGGTCGGTCGCCTTGCGTGTTGGTGTGTCACGCTCAAACAGCACGAAATCCATTCCATTAAGGTCAGCGGTCTTGATCTGAGACCGCTTGGCGAATTTGTGTCCGGGCGGGCAAATCACAACCAGCCGATGTGCGGGCATCTGCACAATGGTCAATCCGCGCCGTGCCTCCGGGAAGGCTATTACCCCAAGTTCAACCGTACCATTGAGCACGTCACGGACCACTTTTGTCGTCCGTGAATATTCCAGATCGATCTTGGCCGCCGGAAACTTGAACATAAACTCGCCGACCTTCGCCGGCATCTCGTGCAGCCCGACGCTGTAAACCGTTGCCACCTTTACCGTGCCGCCGATCTTGCCGACCAGGCCGCGCAGATTTTCGTTCAACTGGTCATAGGCCGCAAGGACATTGCGGCTCTCGCGGTAAAAAACCTCGCCCGACGGTGTCAGCTTGATCTCACGCCGCCCGCGAACACGTTCCAGAAGCCGCCGTTTGAATTTATCCTCAAGAGCTCTGATCTGCTGGCTGACCGCCGACTGCGTAATGAAATTGCGTTCCGCCGCCAGAGAAAAACTTTGGAGATCGACAAGATCGCAAAATATTTTCAAGGTCTCGATATGCATTTCTTATTAGTATAGTTTAACAGCTTCACAGATAAAACTTCATTTTACCTAATAATAGAATTCTTCTAAGATAAAAAGATGAAGGGCCAGGATTGCCGTTTTGCCTTTCAGGTTCTAGAATTTGAAAGAATCAGCAGCACGATCCATTCCTTTTTATACTGAAGACAGATGGCGATCAAAATGAGCAGCACGTTCCTGTTGCGAAAGCTCCACCAGCTTAGCGGCATTGTTCCGCTTGGAGCATTCTTCGCGGTGCACATGTACACAAATTCGACCGCAATGAACGGTGCGGCCGTTTTCAATGAACATGTACAGGATATCCATAATATGCCGTACCTCATTTTCATCGAGGTGTTTGGCATATTTCTTCCGCTGCTGTTCCATTCCATTTACGGCGTTCTTATCTCGACCGAATCGCGCCCTAACGTGCTTGGCTATGGCTATGCACGGAACTGGTTCTATTTTTTTCAACGGGCAACCGGCATCTTTTTGTTCGTCTTTCTTCTGTTCCATATTTTGAATCTGCGGTTCGGGCTGATTCCCGGGCTCGAATCATATAGCAATCCCGTGGCCGGAAACGCTCATCGCGCCTTCTCGATCGTCGCGGCGGAGTTCAAGAACGTAAGCATACTTATCTTCTATATATTTGGTGTCGTCGCGACTTCGTGGCATTTGGCCTACGGGCTCTGGCTGTTCGCCGTCGATTGGGGGATCGTTATAGGCGAAAAAGCACAGAAATATAGCCTTTACCTGTGCATCGGCCTGGCGATATTCTTCGGGGCCGTTGGCGTGAATGCGGCCATTTCATTTGTCCGCCCGTGTGGACTCTTCCCCTCGATAGTCTGCGAGGACGATGCTCCCCCGTCAAAGATCGATGCGCCGGTGGCGCCCAGGCGGTTCTAAAAGCTCAAAAGTTATGGCATCGAACGGTTTGAAAATAGCTATCGTCGGCGGCGGGCTTGCCGGCCTTGCGGCGGCGATGAAAATTGCTGAGGCCGGGCATTCTGTCGATCTGATCTCGGTGGTACCGGTGAAGCGGTCGCATTCGGTCTGCGCACAGGGCGGGATCAACGGCGCGGTCAACACAAAAGGCGAAGGCGATTCACCGGCAAAACACCTTGATGACACGGTTTACGGAGGCGATTTTCTCGCCAACCAATCGCCGGTCAAGCGGATGTGCGACATGGCGCCGCAGATCATTTATCTGTTTGACCGAATGGGCGTTCCGTTCTCGCGAACGAAAGAAGGCCTGATGGATTTTCGCCGTTTTGGCGGCACGCTTCATCACCGGACGGCATTTGCCGGCGCTTCGACCGGGCAGCAGCTTCTTTATGCGCTCGACGAGCAAGTGCGTAGATGGGAGGTCAGCGGCCAGGTCACGAAGTACGAAGGCTGGGAGATGCTCTCGCTCGTGTTGGACGACCACCAGGTTTGCCGCGGCCTTATCGCAATGGATCTGCAATCGCTCGAGCTACGTGCATTTCCCGCCGATGCGGTCATCATGGCTTCCGGCGGGCCGGGGCTGATCTTTGGTAAATCGACAAACTCGATGACTTGTACGGGAAGCGCGGTTTCTGCCTGTTATCAGCAAGGCGCGCGATATGCGAATGGCGAGTTTATTCAGGTGCATCCGACATCGATTCCCGGCGAGGACAAGCTTCGCCTGATGAGCGAATCGGCCCGCGGCGAAGGCGGACGAGTTTGGGTGCCGCGAGCGAAAGGCGATGTCCGCAAGCCGGGTGACATTCCCGACGGCGAGCGATGGTATTTTCTCGAAGAAAAATATCCGGCGTTCGGAAACCTTGTCACCCGTGACATTGCGACGCGCGAAATTTTTCAGGTCTGTCTCGAAGGCAACGGCGTCGGCGGCGAGAATCAGGTTTATCTCGACCTGACGCATATCGACGCCGAGACGCTGACGCGCAAATTGGGTGCGATCCTTGAAATTTATGAAATGTTTGTCGGCGACGACCCGCGGCATGTACCGATGCGGATATTTCCCGGCGTTCATTATTCGATGGGCGGATTGTGGGTCGATTTTGAACAACGTACAAATATTCCGGGTTTGTTCGCCGCCGGCGAATGCGATTATTCGATTCACGGTGCAAACCGGCTCGGTGCTAACTCGCTTGTTTCGTGTGTTTACGGTGGATTTACGGCGGCTCCGTCGGCGATCGAATATGCCAAGAACGTCGAACGCGGAAATACTGAAACGAACGGGATCTATGATGCCGAGTTAAAACGCCAGCAGGAAATCAATCATCAGATAATCAGCAGCGAGGGCGGCGAGAACCAATATAAGCTGCACGAGGAAATGGGCAAGGTGATGACGGACAATGTCACGGTCGTCCGCTACAACGACCGGCTTCAGGCGACCGACGACAAACTGCGCGAGCTGCAGGAACGGTTCCAAAAGATCTCGATCAACGATTCAAATCTCTGGGCGACACAGGCCGTTCCGCACGCGCGGCAATTGTGGAACATGCTCCAGCTTGCCCGCGTCATCACTCTCGGAGCGCTTAACCGCAACGAATCGCGCGGAGCACATTACAAACCCGATTTCCCCGAACGCGACGACGCAAGCTGGCTAAAAACAACAATAGCCGAATACGCCGAAGAAGCACCGGTGTTCAGCTACGAACCCGTTGACATCTCACTCGTCGAGCCGCGGCTTCGCGATTATTCAAAAGGCTCAGCCAAAGCCGCAAAAGTTCCCAAGCCAGGCAGCGAATTAATGCCAGAAAAGGGCCGCGCCGAAACATGGGTGAATGACTCAGAGAAGTTGAAGGAAGGAAAGTCGATCGAGGACTAAAACGTCTATGTTATGACAGAATTAAAATTAGTTTTCGGGAGCATATCAAATGCTTGAGATAAAAAAATATCAACGTGAAATTGAATCGTTGTGCCGAGAGCTGTCATTGGAGCGGCTCTACCTGATCGGGTCGGCTACACGAACCGATTTTACTTTGGCCAGTGATGTGGATGTGCTTGTTACTTTTGATGGGAATGAATCACTTTTTGACCGGTATTTTACACTAAAGGAACGCCTAGAGGCGATTTTTGATCGACAAGTTGATGTTATTGAGGAACGAGCGATCAGAAATCCGTATTTCAAGGCATCGATAGAGAAAGATCGAGTAAAGATATATGAAAAGTGATGTTCGCACCTTACTTTTTGATATTTTGGAGAGTTCGGTCTTTATCGAAGAGTTTATCGCAGGATCTGATTTCGCAGAGTACTCCGGCTCGGCAAAAACCAAAGCAGCGGTCGAACGTCATTTCATTAATATTGGCGAGGCTTTGAATCGGCTTAAGCAGGTTGACGATTTAACCTTTGATCAGATTGCCCAGGCTCCGCAGATCATTGGATTTCGGAATGTACTTGTCCATGGGTATGACGCCGTTTCTGACGAATTGGTTTGGGGAATCGTAATCGAAAAACTCCCGGCACTAAAGAAATTATGCGAAATTTTAATGAGTTCAGATGAATAGCAGCAAACAGATCGAAAAGAAACGGCTCGAGAAGCCACCGGCAACGATCAAGGTTAAGATCCAACGTCGGGAGAAGGACGATGCTCCTGTGTATTGGGAGGCGTTTGAGATTCCATATCGCCGGAATTTGAATGTTATTTCGGTTCTGATGGATATCCGCAAAAATCCGGTTACGGTTGAGGGAAAAACGACTACGCCGCCGGTTTGGGATATGAGTTGTTTGGAGCAGGTTTGCGGCATTTGCACGATGGTGATCGACGGGCGTGTGCGGCAATCGTGCTCGGCGCTGATCGATAACCTGTTGATCGAATCGGGCAAGGATACGATCACGCTTGAGCCGATGTCGAAATTCCCGAACGTCCGCGACCTTAAGGTAGATCGTTCGCGGATGTTCGAGCATCTCAAACAGGTTCACGCGTGGATAGAGCTCGACGGCAGCTACGATCTCGGCCCCGGCCCGCATATTCCGAACGAGGTCGCGCAGGAACGCTATGCTTATTCGCGGTGCATGACATGCGGCTGCTGTCTTGAGGCGTGTCCGCAATATTCCGAGGACCAATACATCGGCCCGCAGGCCATCGCCCAGGCCCGGCTTTTCAACATGCATCCGACCGGTAAGACGAATATCGAAGACCGATTGAACGGCTTGACCGGCGACGATGGCATCGGCAACTGCGGCAATGCCCAAAATTGCCTTCAGGTGTGTCCAATGGGCATCCCGCTGACGCGGGCCATTTATGAATCGAATCGGGACGTGACGATCAATTCGCTTTTTGGCTGGTTGAAGAAGTAACTGAAAACAGTTGAACAACTCGAAATTCAATACTGTGTGAATCGCTGAAATCTTGCCGAGTCGGTAAGGAAGGCAATTTGAACGCGGACCAGACGGATCTAGCGGATCAAGACGGATAGATTCGTATAAATCTGCGGTGACCTAAGTTTCGACACAGCTATTTGGATTTTCCGTGCAGAAACCTCACACGCTTCTGTTGCTGCCTCATTGGAGCGTCGCAACAACGGGAACGCCGTTAAATGGTAGTTCCATTAGCTTGGTTCCCGTATTCTCGGCAAGATACTCCCGCAATTCGTCGAGCTCCATTGGCCTGGCAAACAGAAAGCCCTGAGCTCCGTCGCAGCCTAATTCCTTAAGTGCCCGAAGCTGATGTTCGGTCTCGATGCCTTCTGCCACGGTCTTCAGGCCGAGGTTCCTTGCCAAAGCAAGTACCGTTTTTACGATCTCCGTATTCCTTCCTTCGGCGTCGATCGGGCTGACGAACGAACGGTCGATCTTTAGCGTCGAAACCGGCAGCCTGATCAAATAACCGAGGTTCGAATATCCGGTCCCAAAATCGTCTATGTCGATCTCAATACCAAACTCGCGGATCTGATTCAGCATTTCTATTGCCTTGGTCTGATATTCGAAAAAGATCGACTCTGTTATTTCGAGCTTCAGCCGGTTGGCTGGAAAATGCGTCGTCTCGAGTATCCGCATCACATTTTCAGCAAGTTTCGGCTGCCCGAATTGCCGGCAAGAGAGGTTGACGCTCAACGTAAGGTCGTGCTCGGGCGACATCGCGGTCAGGATCGGGCCGATCTCGCGGCAGGTACGCTCAAGGATATACTCACCAAGAGCATCGATGGTTCCTATCTCTTCCGCGATGTTGATAAATCTTGCCGGTGCGATCTTGCCCAGTGTCGGGTGCATCCACCGCGTCAATGCCTCGATCCCAAGTATCTCTCCGGTCGTCAACGAGAATATCGGCTGGTACATTGCATAGATCTCACCGTTTTCGACCGCCCGCCGCAGGTCCGTTTCCAACTGAAGGGTCTCTTTGGCCGCAAGGTGCATTTGCTCGTCAAATACTTCGTGCCGTGCCTTGCCGGCACGTTTTGCCTGATACATCGCCGTATCGGCATCGCGCATCATCTCTTCCGCCGTCAGATGCTGGTCCGACGCGTGCAGAATGCCTATGCTTGCCGAACTGTAGATCACATGCCCGTTCAGATCAAAGGGCAGGCTGAATTTTTGCTGAACACGTTCGGCGATGCGGACCACCTCGCCCTGTTCGTAGTTGCCTTCGACCAGGATCGTGAACTCGTCGCCGCCAAGCCGGGCAACAATATCTGACGGGCGAAGACATTCACGCAAGCGCTCGGCTATGCCTACCAACAACTGATCGCCGAACAGGTGCCCGAGTGAATCGTTGACATGCTTGAAGCGGTCCAGATCGATAAACAGGACGCTGATCTTGTAATTGCGGTTCTTGCTGGCCGTTCTCAACGCCGCGCTCAGGCGTGTCATGAACATCTTGCGGTTTGGAAGGCCGGTGAGAATGTCATGGGTCGCTTCGTGCCTTAGCTTGGCTTCTGCCAGCTTGCGTCCTGTGATGTCCTGTATCTGGAAGATCAGATTCGAGGCTCCCAATTTTGAATCGGCGGCAGCGGAAGCGCTCCACGATGTCCAGACCGTTCTGCCAGTCTTATGAATATATCTCTGCTCCATCTGGCCGTTGGGAGATTTGCCGGAGTTCAGCGCGTGTATCATTATCAGAGTATCGCCGAGATCCTCCGGGAAAAGTACCGCTTGGAAGTCCATTGCAAGGAACTCTTCCTCGGTGTATCCCAAAATGCCGCAGAGCGCATGATTGACCTTTAACCACGTACCGTCCGTCGCAACGAGAGCGATGCCGATCGGGGCATGGTTGAAAGCACTTCGAAATCGTTCCTCCGATTCCTGCAGTTCAACTGCTTTCGCCTCAAGTTTCTGGTTTGCCTCTTTTGCCAGCTCGACTTGTTGGATCCCCATGTCTATGTTCTTCAAATACATCTTGTACGTAAGGAAGATGAAGAAGATCACCGGGAACGAGGCGAATATTACAACAAAGCCTAGCGATCCCGCGAGAAGATGCAGGATTCCCGCACTCAAAGCACCGACGAAATACGTGATGAAGCTGTAGGCATATTTGTTCTTCCAGGTTTCCCACAGCGGGAGTTCGTTCTTCAAGGCATCGTGGATAGATGCAAGGGCCGTATTTGCAATGAACTGTGTCACCGCGATGATCGAAAGCGCGACGACAAGCTTCTGCGGATAGCTGCTATTTCCCTGCAGCGGACCGTCGAGGTTAAGCCCCGAGAACGACAGTGCCAGATAGACCAACGCCGTTGAAATTGCCACCGCGGCCGAGTTGAAAAAGACCGTCAGTTTTCGGTTGCAGAACCGCCACGACGAGAAGAATGCTTCAACGGCCGAAAGAATGATGGCTAGTTCTCCGCCGTATGTCAGCAGAGCAAGGAATATAAAGGTATCAGAAACCGCTATATGAGATTTGAATTTAGGGATCTGTACCGTAAGCCGCGAACCGACGCCGATCGTGAAACAGAAAAGCAAGAGAAAATTCAGGTCGATCTTCGCC
>CAUJFK010000351.1 GCA_963169175.1 Acidobacteriota bacterium
TTGCAACACAGACGATGTGCTTCTGCATAATCCGCGTACGACGGGTTGTCCGCCCGTCGATGCCCTTAGGCCCGCTCTCACCGACTTGGACCGAACTGTCTTACTTTCGCAGGAAACCGTCAATGCTCCAATCGCCCGAGCCTTTTATCATATAGGCCGCAGCGATCAGCAAATACACAAATGCCAACTCCTTCTTTTGATATGGGTCGGCACCGTGAACGCCAACGATCGCGACGAGCATGGTAAAGCCGACAAAGAAGCTCGAAACCCGTGTAAAGAGTCCCACGGCAAGGAATATCCCGCCCAGGAATTCCGACATCGCCGCCGCCCATGAAAAAAGCACAGGCAGCGGAAAACCAAGATTGGCCGTTCCTGCAACGAACTGCTCGCTTGGCGGGATCTTATGGATACCGTGCGTAAACGCAAGCGAGAACCCGGCAAACATCCGCAAAAGCGATAAACCCATGTTTGCCGTGTACGACAAACCTGATTCGCCTCCATACAAAATCTTTTTTAGCAACCCATTTTCCCCCGGCAGAAGTTTATTTTGAGTCAGAATAATGGCACAATCAAGGTGAAAATTCAATTGTTGCGCCGCGTACTTGGATCTCGTACGCAGGGAGTCGCAAGCTCCCAAAGATGTATCTTTATGGGTGAAATCGATATAGCCAATCTGGTCAGTCATCTTGTTATCTACATGGTGGTACTTCTGTTGGCCATATCTGCTCATGAGGCAGGCCACGCGTGGATGTCACACAAGTACGGCGACGATACAGCCTATATGCTGGGGCGCGTGACACTGAATCCGGTCAAACATACCGACCCGATTGGAACGCTGCTCATACCGATCCTGAGCTTTCTCTTCGGCGCTGCAGGTGGGGCGCTTGCAAGTATACCGCTCTTGGGTTGGGGTATTCCGACTCCGGTCAACCCGCGCAAATGGTCAAACTACAAGACGGCAAATGTAATGGTCTCGATCGCCGGTATCGGAGCCAACCTGATCATTGCGGTTACAAGCTTTATCATCTTCAAACTGCTTCTCGAGTTCGGCATAATAAACGCGGCAAATGTCGGCAGCGGCTTGCTGCGCCCAGTCGTTATCCTGTTTCAATATCTTATTATGTTGAACGTATCGCTTGCGATATTTAATTTACTTCCGTTCCCGCCGCTTGACGGAAGCAAGGTGCTCTCAACATTTTTGCCCACGAGCTTTCAGCCTGTCTTCGACATGCTTGAACAATACGGTTTTTTGATACTGCTCGCTCTGATCTATATTGGCTTGATCGGCGTGATAATGCGGCCGATCTTCGCTCTTGTCAGCTATCTTCTTGTGACTCCGTGGTTTTGAACCTATGCCGGTCGTATTTGAGTCTCACGGCTTTAAATTCTTCTTTTATTCCAACGAAGGAGACCCGTTGAAACCCGTGCACATTCATGTTCGAAAGGAAAGAAGCGTTGCGAAATTCTGGTTGAAACCCGGAGGTTAAGCTCGCGGATTCATATGGTTTTTCAGCAGTAGAACTTAACAGAATCAGGAAAATCATTGATAATAGAAGATCAGAAATTGAGGGAGCTTGGAATGAACATTTTGCAGCTTGAAGCGCGCGCAACTGCTATCTCTTTCGACGCAGACAATATGTGGGTAAAACTCGCCGACGGCCGGGAATTAGGCGTTCCGCTAGCCTATTTTCCGCGTCTCGCAAGCGCGTCGCCATCCCAGCGTGAGAATTACGTGATAAGCGGTGGTGGTGTCGGCTTGCATTGGGACGACCTGGACGAAGATATTTCGGTTCCTGCCCTTTTAGAAGGCCATGTTGATCGCTCCGTTCGAAAAGTGGATCGCCCGAAAAGAGCAGCCTAACACTTGTCGTTTAACATCCAAAAATGAAAAAACGCATCTTTAGCGGCGCCCAGCCAACGGGGAGCCTGCATATCGGCAATTATCTCGGCGCTCTGAAAAACTGGGTCGCGCTGCAGGATGAATACGAAGCGTTCTACTGCATCGTCAACCTGCACGCCATCACTTTACCGCAGGACCCGAAAACATTGCGGCAAAAGACGCTTGACCTCGCGCGTATTTATCTCGCGGCCGGCGTCGATCCTGAGAAATCGACGATATTTATACAATCCGACGTTCCCGAACACGCCGAATTGACATGGGTGTTATCCTGCATCACCCGCATGGGCGAGCTTGAGCGAATGACGCAGTTCAAGGACAAGGGCAAGGGAAATACAGAACGCGCCGGTGTCGGCCTGTTTACATATCCCGTCCTGATGGCCGCCGACATTTTGCTCTATCAAACCGATCTCGTCCCGGTTGGCCAGGATCAGAAGCAGCATCTCGAATTGACGCGCGATCTGGCCGAACGCTTTAACCGAGATTTCGGCGAGACTTTCAAGATCCCGGAGCCGTATATTTCCAAAGCTGGTGCGAGCATCAAATCCCTTCAAGACCCGTCGAAAAAGATGTCCAAATCGGACGATAATCCGAATGGTTCGATCTTTCTGCTGGACGACGCAGACACAATAACGAAAAAAATAAAACGAGCAGTGACTGACTCAGGAACAGCGATCAATTTCGATGAAGCGCGGCCTGCCATCGCGAACCTTTTGAGCATTTATCAACTCCTGACAAGCAAGACACCGGAAGAATGCGTCGCTCATTTCGAGAGCAAAGGCTATGGCCAATTCAAAGGCGAACTTGCCGAGGCGACCACCGAATTTCTGAGGCCGTTCCAGGAACGTATCCGCGAATACGACGATACGACCTTGGCCGACATCCTCAAGTGCGGTGCAGAAAAGGCAAAACACACCGCCGCCCAAACTTTACAAGATGTTTACGAACGAGTCGGTTTTCGCAAGAACCCTATTGCGAAGCTATGAACGATCAGCACGCGACAACACTCTATTTTGTAAGCGATCTGCACCTGGGCGGGGATGGCCAACTCCAGATATGCGATTACATAGCCGAATTTGTCGTTTTCTTAAAAGAGCTTGAGGGTAAAGACAAAGAAACCGAACTGATTATTATCGGGGATGCGTTCGGTTTCTGGGAAATGACGACCGTGTCGGGAACGGCCAAGCTCGACGAGATCGTAAAACATCATATTCCCATCTTCGAGCAATTCAAGAAGACGGGCGAGAGTATCCAGATCACTCTTTTGGTCGGTAACCACGATTACGATCTCGCCTGTTACCCGGAATACCATGACAAGTTGGCTGCATTCAACATTAGACTCGATACATCTGTGTCGGTGATTCGCGAGATAGCCGAAAAGAAGATATGGATCGAGCATGGGCAGCAGATCGATGACTTCAACGCTTCGCCCGATTATGGCAATCCGTTTGCTCAACCTCTCGGTTATTACATAACGGAAACGACCGTCGCCGGAGCAAGCCGTTATTCAAAGTTTGGCCGGAAACCCTGGCTTAAGGATATTCGCTCGGTGGACGTTCGGCAGCTTCCTGATTGGATACTGTCAAACTATTTTTACAATGAAATGAGTCCGATCATTCGGTGGACGATGGCACCGTTTTTAGCTCTACTCTCGATAACGATCTTGGCCCTTGCGGCACAGGCGCTGAAGTACTTTGGCTTGATCGATGTGAATTATCTGATCCAGAATCGACTATTTACGAGCCTTGGACTAGTGGGCGACCTTATCCGCCTGACGCTGGTCATAAGCATGATCGTTTGGTCATTTGTGATCGCAGTATCAATTCCGCTCCTCTTTGTGCTTCGCGATTTAAGAAAAGCGCTTCGGCGGATGCAGATACTTCCCGAAACGAACGATGTTCCCTTATATGTTCCTGAAAGAGGTTACCAACGGCACGCCGAAAAGATATTTGAAGAAGATCCGGTCGTCGCAATGTATGTTTTTGGGCACACACACGATACATTTCTGGCGGTAAAAGATGGAAAAGCAATAATGAACACGGGAACATGGTTAAAATTGCTAAAGCGACTTCCGGTTATTTTTGGATATCTGCCCGCGGTCTATTTTCCGACGTTTCGTTTGAATTATTTCAAGGTGTACGAAGAGGACGGCCGAATCGCGATCGATTATAAAGAGATACCCAAGAAACCTGCCAGAGAATTAAGTCTCTTTCAGCGCCTCCTGATCTTTCGAAAAAAGCCGGCGCCAGGAAGATACGTAGCACCGAAGACCGTGCTGCCGTTATAACTGCTGTCCTTAGCATACATTGCCAGAAGGACCGTAATTCTTGGCGCATACGTCACACTCGCCGACCGTTGTTCAACAATTGGCGTCATTGACCTTTCCGCAAGTCTGGCATTCTCCAATTGACAGTTTTTCAATTTACAATTGACATATGTTTATGTGTCTATGCCTGAATAACGTTGACCGGTTTTTGATGTATGTTTCTGTTGGAGATCGAAACGGAAGTGGGCTCTGCTGGAGAGCAACTCACTAGGGATAGATCTCCGGATGACGAAGTAGCGGACCGTAGTGCTTTAGGTAACTGTTCTTAATAGTGCCGTTTACGCGTTCGGCGTTCGGGTTTTCATAGACACTTTCGCACATGCTGTTTCTTATATCATGCAGGCGTGTCAGTTTCAGGAATTCCTTGCAGTAATACTGACCTCCGCCGTCCGAATGAAAGATCAGCCCTGGCGACAGTGTTTCACGGCCGGCCAAAGCCACCTCCAGTGCCACGAGCGTCGTTGATTCCGTCCTCAGGTTATCCGACACTGCAAAGCCCACGATCCGGCGTGAGAATAGGTCCATGATAAAGGTCAGGTAATAGAATTGTCCGCCCATCTCGTAGTAGTTATATCGCTCACCCAAACCTGGTTTACACCCGTCAACTTAAGATCGATCAAAAGGTTATCAAACCGGGAGACCCCGCGTGAATCGGTCGTGCGGTGATACGCCCGCTTTCGCTCTATCTTGAACCCCCGCGAAAAGCAGAACCGCTCAAATCGGTCTCTGCCCATCAGCGTCGGCTTTATCATCTGATACATGATGCGAGCCGACATCTGCGGATGATCGCGGCGGACCTCGGCGATCACAGGCACAAGCTGCTCCTGCTCTTCCAACATATCGAGATAACGCTCCAGATGCTGGTGAAACGCCTGCTTGCTGATATCCATCGCCCGATATACCTCGTTCATTTTGTGCCTGTGCTTTTCCCGGTTACACCAGAACCACCGGAGAGCGGCGTGGCGCATTTTTTTTAATATCAATGCCGTACTCATCCTCCGCAAGCTCGATCATCTTGTCGAAAAACTCGATCTGTATCTGCTTTTGCCCGACCGTGCGCTCCAGCTCTTTTACCTTCTCCTTTAACGCCGCGATCTTTCTTGTGTCGCTCAAACTCTCCAGCACAAGCCGCTCCTGTTTTTTCCTCATACGTGAATATTGACGTATCCACGCATATATTGCAGTCCGAGATACCTGATATTCCCGGCTTATCTCACTTACACTCGTAACGCACCGCTCGATCTCACTCACCTTCTTCCGCTTGAACTCCTCACTAAAATGCCTGTTCCGCCTCTCCTTCACCGTCAGCTTTTCATATTCTCTTAAATTTGCCATAGTTGTTCCGTCCTTGAGTTGAATCTAAACTCAAAAAACGGTCAACCTATTTCAGGCAACGACAATATGCCACAAACCAAAGTTCGGCGGTGTTCTCACGGTAGTCAGGAAATTGGCCCGTGATCCGCGGCCATAACTTAACAATGAAAAAATACCTTTCGATCGCCACGCGTCCGGCCGCCTTCGCACTATTATTATTGCTCTCGTCGGCGCATTATTCCCTTTACGCGCAGACTGCCCAACCAGGTCTCGACCCTAAACTGACGGTCGAGCGCATTTTTGCAAGCCGCGAATTCCAACCTGAGCGATTTGGCGGCTTTGAATGGTTAAAGGATGGTGATTCATATGCAAAGTTCGAGCCTTCGGCGAAAGTGAAGGACGCCCAGGACCTGGTCCGGTATCAGATCGATACGGGAGCTCGGAGCATTCTACTTTCGGCTGACAAACTGATCCCGCAAGGCGAATCAAAGCCGCTTGAGCTCGACGGCTACGACTGGTCGCCGGACGGCAAGCGCGTTTTGATCTACACAAATTCGCGGAAGGTCTGGCGTTACAATACCCGCGGCGATTATTGGGTGCTTGATCAGACGACAGGTAAATTGGCCAAACTTGGCGGCAACGCAAAGCCGGCGACGCTGATGTTCGCCAAATTCTCGCCCGACGGAAGCCGCGTTGGTTATGTCCGCGAAAATGACTTGTATGTTGAAGATGCTGCAACCGGCAAGATCACACGTTTGACGAACAATGGCTCGCACACCATGATAAACGGCACTTCCGACTGGGTGAATGAAGAAGAGTTCGATCTGCGCGATTGCTGGCGCTGGAGCCCGGACGGACGCTCGATCGCCTTTTGGCAATTTGATGCTTCTGGTATCGAAGACTTTATTCTGCTCAATAATACAACCGGCCTTTATCCCACATTGACGAGGATCCCATACCCGAAAACGGGGACAAAGAACGCAGCGGTGCGAGTAGGAGTTGTCTCCGCCGGCGGCGGCACGGTGCACTGGCTTGATACTCCAGGCGACCCTCGGAACAACTACATCGTGTCGGTTGACTGGGCAAACCCGAACGAGGTCTTTCTTCAGCATTTTAACCGTCTGCAAAACACTCTCCAGGTCCTTGTCGCCGACGCAAAAACCGGAAAGGCCCGTTCGATACTTACCGAAAAGGACGACGCCTGGGTCGATCTTACCTTGCCGGAAATGCGCTGGCTTGACGGCGGGAAAAGGTTTCTATGGGTTAGCGAACGCGACGGATGGCGCAGGCCGTATTCGGTTTCCGCGAACGGGTACGATATCCGGCCGCTTACAAAAGGAAGTTTCGACGCGATGAGTATTCAGTCCGTTGACGAGGCTGGCGGCTGGGTCTATTACATCGCATCGCCGGACAACGTAACTCAGCGTTACTTGTACCGTTCAAAACTTGACGGAAGCCGGACCGACGAACGCGTAACTCCGGCCAGGTTTCAGGGCTGGAACTCTTATAATTTTTCGCCGAATGCTCATTGGGCGGTGCAGATATCATCGTCATTTGGGAAATATTCGAAGATCGACCTGCTCGATCTTAGGTCCGGCTCGGTCGCCCGTTCGATCGTCGATAACGCATCAGCACAGGCAAAGCTGGACAAGCTGACTAAAGGCCCGCAGGAATTTTTCCGCATTGACATCGGCAGCGACGTTTCGCTCGACGGATGGATGATGAAACCGCCGAATTTTGACCCGGCGAAAAAATATCCCGTCCTTTTTTACGCATATACCGAACCGGCGGGAACGACCGTGAACGACCAGTGGGCCGGATCACAATATTTCTGGTATCTGATGCTTACACAGCAGGGCTATGTTGTCGCCAGCGTGGATAATCGTGGTACGCCTTCACCGCGCGGGCGTGCGTTCAGAAAAAGTATCTATCGAAAAATAGGTGTGTTGAGTTCACAGGATCAGGCCGCAGCGGTAAAAGGAATGCTTGCAAAAATGCCTTATCTGGACGCTTCGCGTGTCGGGATCTGGGGTTGGAGCGGCGGTGGTGTTGCCACACTGAATGCGATGTTTCGCTATCCCGATATTTACAAGGTGGGAATGGCCGTTGCTCCGGCGCCTGACAATCGTTATTACGACACGATATATACCGAGCGATATATGGGCCTGCCTAATGACAACGCGGAGGATTACAATAATTCATCAGCGACTACCTTTGCCGCAAATCTCAAGGGAGATCTGCTGATCGTTCACGGAACTGGCGACGATAACGTCCATTACCAGCAAACCGAAATGCTGATCGACGCCCTCATCGCGGCAAACAAACCCTTCACGATCATGCCCTATCCAAACCGAACTCACAGCATCTCCGAAGGCAAGGGAACAACGCTGCATTTGTATAGTTTGTTGACGAGGTATTTAAATGAACACTTGTGAGGAGATCTGAAAAGAATTGTGAATTGTTCATTTGCGAATTGTTAATTGGTTATCCAATTGACAGTTTTTCAAATATCAATTAACAATGGTCGATATGCCAATACAAAGAATCACTGTTTACGAAAAACCTACCTGAACGACCTGCCGCAATTTGGCGACGCTGTTTCGTGAAAACGGCATTGATTGGGACAAAGTCAATTATTTTATCGAGCCGTTTACAGTCGAGAATCTAACGGCACTTGTCAAAAAAACCGGCCTTCGGCCGATCAAAATTACGCGTGGAGCGGCCGCGGCAGGAATTTCAGAAGATTCTCCCGACGCCGATGTGATCGAGGCTATGGTCGAAGATCCCAACTTGATCCAGCGGCCGATCGTTGAGGTTGGAGATACGGCGGTCGTGGCCCGGCCTGTCGAACGGGCTCTTGAGTTAGTACGCGGGAATTAACCACAGAGGACACAGAGGACACAGAGAGCACTGAGAACCAGATCGAAGTTTGTAGGTTTGATTCCTTCACCGTTCCGGCTTTCCTCTGTTTTCTCCGTGTTCTCTGTGGTAAAAACAAAGCATGAGTTTTACGAACGGGAACCGAAACGGGCACAAGCCAAAACCGAAGAATGTGCTTGGCGGTGACTTGGAGCTTTGCTGCAGCGACCCGATGACGGGTTTCTATCGCGACGGCTATTGCCGAACGGGCCTTGACGACACCGGCCGCCATACGGTTTGCATCGAGACGACCGATGAATTTCTGGCCTTTTCAAAAGCCGCCGGAAATGATCTGTCAACACCGATGCCGCAATACGCATTTCCCGGTTTACGGGAAGGAGATAAATGGTGCCTCTGCATGCTCCGCTGGCGCGAGGCGCTGGAGGCAGGAATGGCCCCACGTGTTTATTTGAACGCAACGCACGAAGCGGCGTTGACCGTGGTTTCATTAGAAGATCTGAAAAAACACGCGGCGGACGATTAATGTACACCGTCGAACATCTTCGTCATCTTTTCGCGTACAACGACTGGGCCAACCGACGATCGATCGTGGCGGTGAGATCGTCGAACTCCGAAAGGTCCCACCAGATCCTTGCCCACCTGCTGATCACCGAGAAAGAATATTACGAACGCCTGTACGGCAAAGATTCGACGGGCTTCGATTTTTGGCCGAAGTTATCCATAGAAGAATGCGGAACGCTGGCCCGCGAAACGGCCGAACAATTTGAAAAACTGTTAAGGCGATTCGATGAGGATGGATTGACGCTCACAACGCGCTACAAAACAAGCGAAGGGCTCGATCACGAAAACACCTTTCGTGAAATACTGACCCACATACTTTTTCATTCCTCGATCCATCGCGGCAACATCGTGCTGAAACTCCGCGAAGACGGCTTTGAACCGCCAAAGATCGATTACATGATCTATCTGCGGGAAACAAAGTATATTTAACTTGAAATTTTGAGCGGATTGTCGTTAAATACAGAGTGAGAGGCTTGTTAAAGGCCTCTCACCGGAGTGAAATTATGGATTATCCTTAATTTTGCACTCAAGTTGAATCAGGCGATGATTGAGACTTTCGAGGGAATCAATCATTGCCTTTTCTCTTTTTCGGCTGATGAGATGTTTTACGATCTCAAAACCGAGCCAGAGCAACTTGAGGCACTCCAACAGAACCATAAGTTCCATTTTCGTTACCTCCGTTTTTCTGTATTTGCCAAAGAACCGAAGAATCCGATTCTCCGACGAACGCGATTGTAACCGCCGAGTCGATTTCCGCCAAGCCGATGTTCGTAATTGGCGAACTTTGCGTTAAGATTCTCTATTCATGCACGCGGAACAGGAACAATACAGCTTTGACTTTCATAAAGAGACCGCCGAAATCGTGGCCGAGTCTCGTGATGAGTTGAACCTAAAGCTCGGCGAATTTGCCGGACCGCTCGATCTGCTGCTGTATCTGATCAGACAGGAACAGGCGAATATCTTTGACATTCCCATTGCCCGGATCACCGATGAATACCTGAATTACATCCGCATAATGAAGCGGCTAGATATCGCGGTCGCTGCGGATTTTCTCGTCATCGCGGCACAACTGATCGAGATCAAATCACGAATGCTGCTCCCGCGCGATCCGCTCGCCGCGGAAGATGAAGAGATCGAAGACCCGCGAAAAGAGTTGGTCGATCGGCTGCTCGAGTATGAAAAGTTCAAGGCGGCGGCAGAAATGCTCTATGAAAGGTCCACGATCGAACATGCTGTATTTCCGCGCGGCGTTATCGATTCGGATGAACATAATGCCGAGGTCAATGCGACCGTATTCGACATCCTGACCGTGTTCCAGAAGATCCTCGCCCGCCACAAGGACGAGGTCAAAATGGAAATACACCGCGAAGAGATCTCGCTTGCGGATATGATCCGGAACTTGAAAACGCGGATCTTTGCGGCCGGCGAGCTGAACATTGCGGAGTTCTTCGAATCCCTGGAAACCAAACGTGAACTTGTGACGGCGTTCGTCGCCGTGCTCGAAATTGTGCGTACCGAAAGCGTAAAATTGCTCCAACGAAAAACATTTGCGGACATTATCCTGAAAGCAGAAAACAGTGGCTGAAACGATAGAAATTATTGAAGAAACCGTCGAAACGGTGGAAGAAAAACAACCGCGTGAGGTTGCGGATCTTTCGCGTGCGGTCGAGGCGTTGATCTTTGTTGCGGACGAACCTATATCAACGCGCGCCTTGGCGGACGTGCTTGAAGAGGAACGCGATCTGATCGACTCCGTCGTCGAGGAGCTTGCCGAATCATACGAAGAACGCCGCGGCGGCCTGCAGATCCGGCAGATCGCCGGCGGCTGGCAAATATCGACGCGGACCGAGGTCCACGAAGACGTGCGGCGATTATTAAAAAGCCGCCCGTCCGCGAAATTGTCCCTCGCGGCCTTGGAAACACTCGCCGTCATCGCCTATAAACAGCCGGTGACCGTCCCGGAAATATTGGAGATCCGCGGAGTTCAATCGGCATCAGCGATCAAAACGCTGCTCGAAAAACGACTGATCGTCACCAAAGGCCACAAAGAAACCGTCGGCCGCCCGATGCAGTACGGCACATCAAAGGAATTTCTTATCCACTTCGGGCTGAAAGATCTGTCTGATCTGCCGAGTATCGAGGATTTTGAAGACTTGGTCAGCCCGCTAACGTGATTGCCACACGGACGACAACCTCGATGTTTCTATTGAAGTATCTGCCTTCGTTGCGCGGCTCGCTCGGTGTCCTTTGTACTGGCACCGGAATCCTTTTGCTCATCTATGCTCTAGTAGCAAATGTAAACTCGGGATTAGCTATTGACGTTAGTTTTATCTTGCTTGCGGCGAGCCTTATCGCACTCGGATTGGTAATTCTTAGGTGGTCAATATCCATCGTAACGGTGCTGAATAGGGAACTAGGCATCGTCACGATTTCGCACTCGAATATATTTACGACGACGCTCGTTCAGTACGGGTACGATGAAATTGGTCACGGTTTCATTCTGGGTACCAAATCTTCGCTCGGCGATCTGTTTCCGCGTCACTTTATTGATGTTGCTTTCACTACCCGCGAGAATTTGACGATAACAGGAACGTCCTACTATGACCGGGAACAATTGCCAGAGGCGGTTGAGGAAGCTAATCAATATCTAAAGCCGACACCTATTGTGATCCATGACAGAGTTGAAGAAGACTCCATCAACTAGGAAAAGTAGGGCAGTGGATTTCCGAAGGTATGAAAATACACATCATCGGCGACGGCTCGTTCGGCACGTTTCTTAAAGATCTGCTTCCGCCGTTTTTCGAGATCGACAATGCCGCCGAAACTGTTATCCTTGCGGTTCCGATCTCTGCCTATGAAAGCCTTGCCGCGGTGAATCGCGACAAGTATTTGATCAACGTTTGCAGTGTCCAAAGACCAAGCATGGAGATGGCGCTCAAACACACAGACAACGTGACCGGCATCCATCCGCTGTTCGGAAAACGCACGCCGGCGGAAAGGCGAAACGCGATCCTTACATATAAACTTGCGGTGGATAGTCCATTCGCTGACGTCGAACGGGAGTTTCTCGATGGATTTGCAAAGGTTTCGAAGATCGTGCGGACGGATCACAACGACGAAGTTTTTACACCCGATTCTCACGATAGGCTGATGGCGAAAACACACGTTGCCGCCGTGCTCGCGGCAAAGCAGATGAAAGTTTTTGTCGAACGCGCCGATGACATCCCGGACGAATTTCTGCCAAACAGCTTTCGCTTGATGCGCGATTTTGTAAAAACACTCGACGATATGCCGCAAGGAACGATAGAGAGTATAATGGCGAATCCGTATTTTTGAATCCGCTAATAGTGGAATAGGCTAAACTATCCTTTGCTCCGACTTTGCGTACTTCGCGAGCTTTGCGTGAAAAGAATCTCTTTATCTCACGCAAAGTTTGCGAAGAACGCAAAGGTAACGAAACACGGTATGCTCAAGGTTTCGGGTACCTCATGAAAGAAAGACTACAAAAACTTATTGCCCAGGCGGGCATTGCCTCGCGGCGGGCGGCGGAAGAGATGATCCGTTCAGGTGAGGTCACGGTCAACGGCGAGGTCGTGACGGAACTCGGCACAAAGGCCGACCCGGAAAAGGACCATATAAAGGTCCGCGGAAAACTAATCAACCGGAAGCATGCTTCCCAGACAAAGGCCTACATTCTTCTGAACAAACCAAAGGGCGTTCTTTCAAGCGCCGCTGATCCGGAAGGCCGCAAACTTGTCACCGAATTGGTCAAAGGTTTTGGAAAGCTCCATCCAATCGGCCGCTTGGACTTCAATTCAGAGGGGTTGATCATCCTGACCAATGACGGCGAGCTTACGAACCTCGTTGCGTCGTCAAAACGCATTCCAAAAATATATGAGGTAAAGGTCAAAGGCCTGCCGCCCGCGGCCGCTATAAACAAACTGCGTCGCGGCGTGCTGCTCGAAGATGGGTTTAGGACAGCACCCGCCGAGATCCGCGAATTGCCTTCAACCGAAAAGAACGGCTGGTATGAAGTGACGCTTTACGAAGGACACAACCAGCAGATCCGCAAGATGTTCGATGCGATCAGCCACTCGGTCGTTAAACTTCGGCGCATAGCGATCGGCAATATACGAGATCCGTTCCTTCCGGCAGGTTCATATAGAAAACTATCGCTCGAAGAGGTCGCGGGCCTCAGGAATTTTACCTCGCTTGCTAAACGGCCGGAACCCCGCAAGAATGCGCCGCGGCCCGCGACAGGCCCACGAGCATCATCCTCAAAAACCCGTCAGCCCGCAGACCGTTCTAAGGCTCGGCCCGGCGCAAAAGCGAACGGTGCTCGACCATCAGGCAAAGGTCCTGGACGACCCTGATCCCGGCACG
The DNA here is from genome assembly GCA_963169175.1 of Acidobacteriota bacterium. GTDB lineage: Bacteria > Acidobacteriota > Blastocatellia > Pyrinomonadales > Pyrinomonadaceae > OLB17. Next base: position 13,362 of record CAUJFK010000351.1, read on the forward strand.
GGCGAATTTCTCGGCCACTTCATCGTTGCGAATGCCAAGCTGGAACCACACGCTCTTGGGCTTCTTTTCCAGAATATCGATCGTGTGCTTGCCAATGTCATCCGGCCGTCGAAAGACATTCACCATGTCGATCTCGCCTGGAATTGCCGTCAGGCTCCGATAAACAGGCTGCCCCAATATCTGGGTCACGTCAGGATAATAGACCGGAACAGGCACGATCTCGCATCCCGCATCCGCCATATACTTTGGAACGTAAAACGCCGGCTGCGCTGAATGCGATTCCGGTTTAATGCCAAGTACGGCGATCCGTTTGGTCTCACTCAGCAGATCTCGCACCTGATCGTCCGTCGTCAAAATATTTGTTCGCCAATCCATTCTTTTCTAATTTTAGGCGGTAAAAGACAAAACTCCAAAACACGCGATGCGATGGAAGCCTCTTGTTTCGGATGCTTACCCATCTTTTTGATGATTTTCGTGGTGGCGAAGCCGGAAACCGAACCACGAAAACCACGAAAGAGAGGACACGAAAATTCACATAACAAGATCTTTTCTGCGAACGTTGACTATCGGATTGTGTCCTTGCCGAAATTCAAGGAATAGCCAAGGAAATCTTGCTCATGAGTTGATATTATGTTACTATAACGATTTGTTATACACGCATAAATCATGAATTTTGAGCTAAACGAAGAACAGCAGCAGATCAAATACAGCATTCGCGAGTTTGCCGAGAGCGAGATAAGGCCGCATGTTCTTGAATGGGACGAAACACAGCATTTCCCTGAAGAATTGCGGCCAAAGTTGGCTGAGCTTGGGTTGCTTGGCGTGATCTTCCCCGAAGAATACGGCGGTGCCGGAATGGGTTATGTCGAATACGCGACGATCATCGAAGAACTCGGCCGCGTTTGCGGTGCCGTCGGCCTGTCGGTCGCGGCGCATAACTCGCTTTGCTCAAATCACATCTACACGTTTGGCAGCGAAGAGCAGAAGCAGAAATATCTCATCCCGCTGGCACAGGGCGAATCGTTTGGTGCATGGGGTTTGACCGAATCGCAGGCTGGCTCAGATGCATCAGGCACGCGAACAACAGCGATCCGTTCAAACGGTGGATGGAAGGTGAACGGCTCGAAAAATTTCATCACGCACGCCATCGCCTGTCAGACGCTTGTGGCCGTCGCCGTAACCGACAAAGAAAAAGGGAGCCATGGCATTTCGGCGTTTATCTTTGACAAATCGATGGAAGGATTTCGGTCCGACAAGAAAGAGAACAAGGTCGGGATGCGTGCGTCGGAAACAGCATCGGTCGTTTTCGAAGACTGCTACGTCCCGGACGAAAACCGCCTCGGCAACGAGGGCGAAGGATTTCTCCAGGCAATGAAGATCCTTGACGGCGGTCGAATATCTATCGCCGCACTTTCGGTCGGCGTTGCTCAAGGAGCATACGAAGCCGCCGTGAGATACGCAAAAGAACGCCAGCAATTCGGCCGCCCGATCTCGGAATTCCAGGCCATCCAATTTAAACTCGCCGACATGGCAACCCAGATCGAATGCTCGCGGCTGCTAACTCTCCAGGCCGCCGCCTTGAAGGATGCCGGAAAGCCGGTCACGCAAAAGAGCGCGATGGCAAAACTCTACGCCTCAGAAACAGCCGTCCGCGTATCGGAAGAATCCGTCCAGATCCACGGCGGCTACGGCTACACCAAAGACTACCCCGCCGAAAAATACTGGCGAGATTCAAAACTCCTCACCATCGGCGAAGGGACCAGCGAAATACAACGCTTAGTGATAGCTAAGAATCTATTAAAGGCGTAACGCGTTCTTTTTTTGAGAAACGCATCGCACGATGTTGCAACTATGCAACATCGTGCGCTATTATTATTGGCCTTGGATCACGATCAATTTCAAAGGAGATAAGTATATGAGCACAACAGCAGCAGCAAGTTCAAACAATATCGCGTCGGCCCTGATCGCCGAGATGGAGCAGGAAGCGAAGGTCACGAGAACGTGCCTGGAGCGGGTTCCGGCCGACAAATTTGGTTGGAAGCCGCATGAAAAATCAATGGAGTTCGGCAAGCTCGCGGTTCACATTGCCGAAATGTTCAGTTGGACGCCGGCTACGCTTCAGCACGCCGAGTTGGATTTCGCGACGATGGACTATAAACCGCTTGAACCCGCGACAACGGCCGAGCTTGTCGAATATCTCGACAAGACGGTGGCCGAAGCGATTGATGTATTGCGGAACACCTCGGACGAACAGTTTCTGGAAACGTGGACACTGCGAAACGGCGAAGCGGTCTATTTCACTCTGCCAAAGGTGGCGGTAATGCGTTCATTCGTAATGAACCACATCATCCACCACCGCGGCCAGCTTTCGGTCTATCTGCGGTTGAACGACATTGCCGTCCCGTCGATCTACGGACCATCGGCGGATGAAGGACAGATGTAAGCCGAATTTGCAGCATGCGTCTTTCCTTTGCGGCCTTCAGCGGGCTTTGCGTTAGAACTTGTTATTTTTCGCGCAAAGCTCGCCGAGAACGCAAAGAAAAGCTGATCAGCCCCCCTCGTTTGTCACGCCTTACCACCTTTTGCTTTCAAATTGAAAAATGAGAAGATTGCGTTTCGAAGTTCTCGTTTTTCATGTCGATCTCTACGGAAAAGCTATTTGCCGGTGATCCGCGGACAATTGCCCGTGCGATCTCGCTTGTCGAGAATTACGGCTCCGGCTCGGCTGAGCTGATGAAAGCAGTATTCCCGCGAACGGGCAACGCAAAGATCATCGGGATAACCGGTGCGCCCGGCGCCGGCAAATCGTCGCTGGTCGATAAGTTGGCGATGTATTACAAGGAAGCAGGAAAACGCGTCGGGATAATTTGCGTCGATCCGTCCAGCCCGTTTTCCGGCGGTGCGATCCTTGGCGACCGGATCCGGATGTCCACTTTGGGCACGGACCCGAATATCTTCATACGCTCAATGGCCACACGAGGAAATTTGGGCGGATTGTCGCGGGCGACGGTCGATGCCGTGGCGATCCTTGATGCCGCCGGATTCGATTTTGTGATCGTCGAGACGGTTGGCGTGGGCCAGGACGAGGTCGAGATCGTGAAGGCCGCTGATGTGTCAGTGGTCGTGCTCGTTCCGGGAATGGGTGACGATATTCAAGCGATCAAGGCCGGGATAATGGAGATCGGCGACGTCTTTGTGATAAACAAAGCCGACCGCGAAGGCGTTTTGCGGACGCAAAAAGAACTTGACGCCCTGCTCTCGCTCGCCCACCGGCCCGATATGTGGCACGCGCCGGTTGTCAAAACAGTGGCCACCGAGAACAAAGGCATCGAAGATCTTTCGGCGGCGATAGACTCATACGTTGAATTCCAAGGATCTTCTTCGCACAGCGGCGATCGCCGCAAGTCGATAGCGCTCTGGCGTTTAACGGAACTTTTGCAGGAGCGATTGCTCAAAGAACTTTTGAACCGCAATGGGGCCAGCGAAAGGCTGGAAAACCTTGCGGCCGAGGTCGCCGAAAAAAAGATCGATCCGTACTCGGCGGTTGAGGAAATTCTGTCATCCTAATCAACCGGAGTATAAAATTCTCTTGTCGAGAAGCTAAAGATATGAAGAATTACCGATTTTCCGTGATCGTTGAAAAGGACAATGACGGCTATTTCGCTTCATGCAACGAATTACAAGGCTGTTATACGCAAGGTGAGACATTTGAAGAAGTGATTAACAATATCAAAAGACGCAATTTCACTTCATGTCGAGGATCGCGTTGAATCCGGGGAAGAGATCCCGCAGCCGCAAACCATAAGCCTTACCATGATGGATCTAGCCATATGAGTGAAAGGCTGCCGCGGGTGACGGCTTCTCAGATCATAAGGGTTATGGAGCGGGCGGGGTTCGTGCTCTCTCGGCAAAGCCGCAGTCATATGATCTAAAAAAATGGAATTGGCCCGCGGGCCACGGTTCCGTATCATGCGGGCAAGATACTCCATCCGAAGATACTCAAAAGTATAATGAGCGAGGCCGATCTGACGGTCGAAACCCTGCGAGAACTATTAAAATGAAGATCGATCATCTCGGTATCGCGACAAAAGGCATTGATGAAGCCCTGAAGTTCTGGGCAAACGCTCTTGGCCTGGAGAATATTCATACGGAGATCGTCGAAGATCAAAAGGTCCGTATTGCTATGCTCCCTATCGGTGAAAGCCGGATCGAACTTTTAGAGCCAACCAGCGACGACTCTCCGATATCAAAGTTTCTTGAAAAACGAGGTGGAGGCATCCATCACATTGCTGTTGAGGTCGATGATATCGTTGCCGCCCTTGAAAGGCTGAAAAATAGAGGAATGCGCCTTATTGATGAAAGGCCGCGAACCGGTGCGGAAGGCCGCCTGGTCGCGTTCGTTCATCCGGCCTCCACCGGCGGCGTTCTTCTTGAGCTTGTTCAGGCAACATAACGGCGATTTTTATTGGCGGTAAGGCGAAACAGATGCTATTATGCTCGTTTGCTGTGCATTCGGGCGGGCGAACGTAGATTTTTTGAGAGAGGAAACGTAAATTGAGCAACTTAATAAAAGGATCGATCCTATTACTGGTCATCCTCGCGATCGGGGCCGGCTTGGTGGTCTGGAAAAACAATGTTGGGGCGAGCCATGCGACCGTGGCTTCATTTAACAAGATCACAAAGGAAGAGATAGAACTCCTGCTGGCTGATCTTGCAAAGCAGAACCCGATGGTCCTGAAGCGGTTTGAGCAGGACCCGACAATGAAAAAGCAGCAGCTTGATAACCTCAAGCAACTGCTGACCTTTGCGAGCGAAGCAAAACGCGAAGGCATGCATCTGGAACCCACAAACCGCCAGGAACTGGAAAACATCCGTGCCGAAGTCGCGGCCGTCAACTACGACAAGGAAATAAACAAGGACAAGGGCCCAATGCCGCCGTTCGGGTTTATTTCCGAAGATCAGGTCAACGCTTTTTGGGCACAGACGCCGCAAACAGGCTTTCTTGCGTCGCTGAAGCAAAAGGTAGGCCTTGGCGAAGAGAACCACGAGGAAGCGTTTCTGAAGTTCCTCGATTCAAAGGTTGCCATACTCAAAAGCGGCAATCCGAGCATGAAAGACCGCGAGATCAGCGACGAAGAGCGCAATCAGGCCCGCGACTTTTTTGCAAAGATCGAGATCTACGAAAAGGAATTCGACCAAAAGGCCAACGCCGGTGAATTGCCGAAGGAATTTGTCGATAAGGTAAACCTCCAGGTAAAACTGCAGCAGGCTCAATTTCTTGCTCAGCTTTTCTCGAAAAAATCGGCTGAACAATTAAAGGTCACTGATGAGGAAGTCGATAAATACATCACCGAACACCCGGAACTGAACAAGCCGGAAGTAAAAGCTAAGGCAGAAGAAGTGCTGGCGCGTGCCAAGAACGGCGAAGATTTTGCAAAGCTCGCGAATGAGTTTAGCGAAGATCCGGGCAACAAAGACGCAAAAGGCGAGCCGCAGGGCGGACTTTACAAGGACGTGACCAAGGGCCGGATGGTTAAACCTTTTGAGGATGCAGCGCTTGCGTTGCAGCCCGGGCAGGTTGCTCCTCTGCTTGTCGAGACCGATTTTGGCTATCACATCATCAAGCTCGAGAAAAAGGGCGAAGGCAAGGATGCGGCCGGCCAGCCAACGGAAACGTATGATGTGCGTCATATCCTTTTCGGAACGACCTACAAGGACCCGGACGACGCCGAAGCTGGTGCAATGCCGATAAAGACCTATGTCCGCAGCAAGCTGGAAAAGGAAAAAGAGAAAAAGTTCCTTGACGAGCTGATGGCATCAAATCAGGTCAGTGTGCCGGACGATTTCGACATCCCGCAGGTCTCTGAAGAGCAGATCCAGGAGATGATGAAGAAACAGCAGCAGCAGAATCAGCTGCCGCCGATGAATCCGGACGGCGAGGTTCAGGGAGCACCTGATGAGGCCCCGGCGGCTAACACTGCCCCGGCGGCGAAAACTGCCCCGAAGACGGCGCCGAAGGCGGAACCAAAGAAAAAATAGGCACACGGTGGAGGTGGTCGGTGTTGGTTTTGACCCGACCGCCTCCGCCCAACCGCCGACTATGCATTTAGGCGATTACCGCATAGAAATAATTCCGGATACGGAATTCAGCTTAGACGGAGGGGCGATGTTCGGAGTCGTCCCTCGCGTCGTTTGGGAGCGCATCTGCCCGCCGGATGAGAAGAATCGGATCCGGCTGAATATGAACTGTGTTTTTATTGATACAGGCAAAGAGAAAGTGCTGATCGAAACCGGCATCGGCGAAAAATGGGATGCGAAACATATCGAAATGTACGGCATCCGCCGCAAACGCGCATTTGCCGAATCACTGCGGGCGATAACCGGCGGCGGGCCTGAAGACATCGACATCGTAATTAACACGCACCTGCATTTCGATCATGCCGGCGGAAATACGATCGGAACGCCCTGCGGCGGAACGCCAGCGACCCGCTCGCGTGTAGAAACAGAGCCACTCGCCGGCGGGACGCCGGCGTTCCGGCCTCAATTCCCAAACGCCCGATACCTCGTCTCAAGATCAGAATTCGACCACGCTCAAAAACCTCATGAACGCGACCGCGCAAGCTATCTGTCCGAAAACTGGGAACCGGTTCAAAACTCAGGCCAGCTTGAACTAATGCCCGACAACTACGAGCCAATTCCAGGCCTCAAACTCCAAACCGTCCGCGGCCACTCAGAAACCATGCAGACCTGGCGCCTCGACCGTGGCGGGAAAACAATGTACGGCTTTGCCGATCTGATCCCAACGCTGCATCATATTTCTTTGCCATGGATTATGGGCTATGACCTTTATCCGACTGAGACGCTGGAATTTAAGAAACGCGTCATTCCGCAGGCAATTAAAGAAGAGTGGCACTGCCTTTTATATCATGATCACGATCGCCCGATTGGACAATTAAAAGAGAGGGACGGACAGACTAGGTTGGCCGAATATGTCACGGACTGAAAAGACCCGCGAAAAAATACTTCTGGGTGGTTCTGATGCAAATATCAACTTCGAAGACCTGCGTCAGTTACTCGCGGCTCTTGGGTTCGCCGAGCGGATCAATGGCAGCCATCATATTTTCGTTCGCGTGGGTATAGATGAGATTGTCAACATCCAGCCCAAACAGAACAAAGCGAAAGCTTATCAGGTTAAACAAGTTCGTAATATAATATTGAAGTATCGACTGGAAGACCGCCATGAGTAAATACGAGATCATCATCTATTGGAGCAAAGAAGACGAAGCTTTTATCGCCGAAGTACCAGAGCTTCCAGGCTGTATGGCGGACGGTGAAAGCTACCAGCAAGCCCTTGCGAATGCGGAGATCATCATTGCAGAATGGCTCAAAACCGCGACAGAGCTTGGCCGAGCGATACCCGAGCCGCGAGGCAAACTTGTCTATGCCTGATCTGGAATATTGTCCAATTCCGGCACTATCCGACAATGCCGAAAGAGCGGCTCTGGAGAGAAATGACCCGGCTGAACCTATTACGGCCATCCTGTCCGCTGCTCTGCGTTCAACGGATCGAGAGTTCGCGCAAGGCGTTTGCGTCAAGCTTTCAAATCATGAACACTTCAATGTTCGCGGCAACGCGCTGCTTGGTCTAGGGCATATAGCTCGTATCGATGGAAGGTTGGATGAAATGATCGTCGCGCCGTTGATCACGGCCGGCTTGCAAGACGGTCACGAATTCGTTCGTGGTCAAGCCGAAAGTGCGAAAGACGATATCGAGGAGTTTTTGGGCTGGACGTTTTGACGATTGAAAATGGAACAAGTAAATATCGGAATAATCGGGGGCTCTGGGCTTTATCAGATGCCTGAGCTTCAGAATGTAAGGGAACAGCGTGTCGAGACGCCGTTTGGCGATCCTTCGGATGCATTTATTATTGGCGAACTCGAGGGCATAACCGTGGCGTTTTTGCCGCGGCATGCTCGCGCGCATAAATTTTTACCGACTGAAGTTCCTTATCGGGCAAATATCTATGCAATGAAATTACTCGGAGTCGAGTATATTTTGTCGGTTTCGGCGGTTGGTAGTTTGCAGGAGCAATATGCTCCGACGGATATGGTAATTCCCGACCAATTCTTTGATCGCACGCGGGCGAGGGCAAAGGAATCTACATTTTTTGGCGAAGGCATTGTCGGCCATGTCACATTTGCTCATCCGGTTTGCAGTGAGTTGGGAGCTATTCTCGAAGCCTCGTGCAACACCGTCGGCGTCAAAACACATCGCGGCGGAACCTATGTCTGCATGGAAGGCCCGGCGTTTTCGACCAAGGCCGAATCGAACGTCTATCGCCAATGGGGAATGGACATCATCGGCATGACCAACCTCCAGGAAGCAAAACTCGCCCGCGAGGCCGAGATCGCTTACGCCACGCTCGCTCTCGTAACCGACTACGATTGCTGGCACGAAGGCCACGACGATGTCACCGTGGATATGGTCATCGAATACCTGAACAAAAACGTCCGCAATGCGCAGTTGATTTTAAAGGATGCCGTCAAGCGTGTTGCAGCCAAGGAAACGCCGAACCAGTATCGCAATGCGATAAAGAATGCGATATTCACCGCACCCGATCACTGGCCGGCGGAAACTGCTAAGAAGCTCGATGCGATCATCGGAAAATATGCATCATAGATGCTAAAATACGTTTGAGGTGATTTATGAACGATATATTAACTCGACAGCTTGGAAAATCAAGCGTGGCGGCGTTCACTAAGGAACTTAACGATCTGCTTGATAAGATCAATGAAAATGGCCGTCTCACACGCGAAGCTGACAGGGAAATTAAACGTTTGCGAAAGCAGAATGACCGATCCTTCGAGAAGATGAAGAGAGCAGTTGAACTGGCTACGCGGTGAACCTCGATGTTCGAGAAATTTCTCCAAGCGATTCGCGATCTTGCCTATTTCAGCGAACAAGCCCGCCGAAATAGTGACGAACTCAAAGACCTGCGCACGAAACACGAAGAAACTGCCTTGGCGGTTCAGCGACTCGCATTCGAAATTCAACGTATAAAGGAGAACGAAGCTCACGAACGCGAAAAGCTGACGCTTCGGGTCGAAAATGCCCTCCTGAAAATACGAGACGAAAAAAACTCAAAATCCTCGCGATCGGAAGAAACTTCCGCGCTGAAATTCGTATTGACAGGGTTTGAAAACACCAAATATCAATAACCGACTAATGCAATTCCACCGAGCCTGAAACCAGATTGAACTAGTTTATTTGGGATGTACTTGCAAACTTTCATCATTTGGAATCATCTTTAGTATTAATGACTTACAAACTTGCACTGTATATTGCCTTGTTCTTGACACTTGGGCTTTGTTCGTATGAAGTCCGGGCCCAGCGTAATGTAACACCGGCCGTCGATCCGATCCTCGAAACCGATGCCAAACACAATCTCGATGTGGCCCGGCAGGCTTTTCGGCTAAAAAAGGCATACAAGGGCGTGCTGATGAGATTTGAGGAAACGTATGCCGCGTATCCTGAATTCTCGAATATCGAGGAATTTCTCTATTTGGCGGGGATGAGCAGCTATTATTTGTCGCAGAATAAGGGCAAGCAAAAGGTAAACCTCAAATCGGAAAAGGAAAAAGAAAAATTCGCCCCTCAGAAACTGCGTGAAGATGCTGTCGCCTATCTCTCGCTGATGCTTGAGAAAAACCCGCAAAGCCAGTACAAGGACGAAGCCGAAACCGTTCTAAAAGACCTCCGTGCACACTGAGACTTTCGGCGGATTTCCGGGAAAAATAGCTAACGGGGTACATTCAATAACCTATTTCTGAGCGATCCTCGTGGTCGGTTTTATTCCTTCTTGTTCATCTTTTTCCGTGGTTTTGCTCGTTTACCACCGAAAAGAGGTATGAATCTAAAACAGATCACCATTTATTCCGACAAACCAGTCGAAACTGCCGAGTTCTTTCAATTACTCGGCCCTAAGATCATTGTCAATTCGCTGCCGCGCTACGCCCGCCTGGAATGCCCTGACGCCGAATCAACACTTTCCATCAACGAATATGGTTCCGCAAACTTAAGTTTGCGGAACAACATCGTCCTCTACTTTGAATGCGAAAACCTCGATGCCGACGTCGAACGCCTTAAATCCCTCGGCCTCGAATTTGACGAAGCCCCATCCGACCGCACCTGGCTTTGGCGAGAAGCGTATCTGAAAGATCCCAACGGCAACAAGATCTGCCTTTTTTACGCTGGCCAGAATCGCAAATATCCGTCCCGGCGTGTAAAATAGACCGTATTAAGTGGTCGGTGGCCGGTTTTCAGTGAGGCTTCACTGAACACTGGTCTTCTGACCACTGCCCTCTGAAAATATGTCATTAACAGTTGTAGGCTCGGTCGCGTTTGATGCGCTTGAGACGCCGTTTGGTAAACGCGAAAAGGTACTTGGCGGTGCGGCGACGCACTTTGGATTGTCGGCAAGCTTCTTCACCGAGGTGAATGCGGTCGGCGTAGTCGGCGGCGATTTTAGCGAGGCTGAATGGGATGTTTTTCGCCGCCATCAGATAAATACAGGCGATATCGAGGTTGTTAGCGACGGCAAGACGTTCTTTTGGAGCGGCCGTTATGATTACGACATGAACACGGCCCACACGCTGGACACTCAGCTGAATGTGTTCGAAACG
>CAUJFK010000352.1 GCA_963169175.1 Acidobacteriota bacterium
TCCGCGGGAAGCCCCACGACCTGCGCCTTGTGCGCTTACTGGTCGGCGGTCACTTCGGCCGATCCGTCGTCTGCGCACAAGGTCTCCATAAATGGGCGCGGGGTTGGGAACACGACTCGGCGGACATCCTTGTCGGCAGGAAGTTTGGCAAGCTCTTTGGCGATCTGGATAGCTTTTTCAAGCCCGCCGAATTCGTCAACCAGGCCGTTGGCCTTTGCCTGCGTTCCGGTCCAAACATGTCCTTGGCCAAGTTCATTTACTTTCTCGGGCGTCATGCCGCGGCCGGCGGCGACCTTGGGTACAAAGTTGTCAAAGTAGATGCTATTGGTCTGCGCCTCCATTTTCGCCCGCTCCTCGGGTGTCCATTTCACCGTTTCACGAAAGATGCCGGCGTTCTTGCCGCGCATCACATATTCATTTGAGACACCGAGCCAATCGTAAAGCCCTTTGACCACCGGCTTGCCCATAAAAACGCCGATCGAGCCCGTGATCGTTGCCGGCTCGGCCACGATCTTGTTCGCGTTGCATGCGATGTAGTAACCGCCGCTGGCCGCGACATCACCCATTGAAACGACGACCGGCTTTTTAGCCTTCGCGTTCTCGATCGCGTACCACATAAGATCGGACGCGAGCGCCGAACCGCCGGGCGAATCGACACGGAGCACGATCGCCTTGACCGAGCTATCATCGGCGGCATCGTTGACGGCGGCGACGATCGTGTCGGACCCGACCATTGCATCGCTGAACGGGCCGCTGGTCGAACGGCCGACGTTAATAGCGCCTGACGCGAAAATGACCGCAACCTTTTCACCATTGTTGAGGCCCAGCGAATCAGACGGTATTTTTTTATATTCACTCGAGCGGACCGTGCGGAGCTTTTCATTCTGCCCATAACCGAGTTGGCTGTGGAGTGCATCATAGACCTGTTCACGATAGAACGTGTCATCGATCAGCCCAAGTTCTTTTGCCTGACGCGCGTTGTACGGCGCGTCATCGATAAGCTTTTTCACATCATCGGCCGACTTTTTGCGCGATGCGGCGATAGCGTTGGTAAAGCGGCCGAAGTATTCATCCAAAAGCGCATTGATGACCTCACGCTGGCCTTCGCCCATTTGGGTTTTTGTGTACTGGTCGGGAGCGTTCTTATATTTTGGGCCGATCTGGATGACATCGGCCTCGATGCCGAGCTTATCCAGCGAGCCTTTATAGAACATCGCCTCGGCCGCAAAGCCGTTTATATAAATATCGCCTGAAGGCGGCAGATAGATATTGTCGGCGGCGGTGGCAATGTAATATTCCTTGTTCGATCCGATCTCCATATAGGCATAGACCGGTTTGCCAGACGTGCGGAAATCTGCAATTGCGTCGCGAAGCTCGTCGGCACGACCCCAGCCTATATCCGGAAAATTAATATCGAGCAGGACAGCGGTGATGCGGTTGTCCACCTTCGCCTTTCGCAGTTGGGTCAAAAGGCTTGTAAATGATTGCGGCTCGACAAGGCCGAGAGCACGGGCGACCCTGTCATCGGGCGTAAAGTCAGGCAGCGCACCACCGACATTCAATACCAGGACGCTGTTTTTCGCCACGTCCGGCCGCTCGATGGAACTGACGATCAAGGCGATCCCAATGACCGCCACGAGAAAAAGGATCAACGCTATCGCGCCGCCGATGATAAGTACTTTTGCTGTTTTTGAGGTTGCCATTGTGTGAGTAAAATTCGTTAGGCCTAAGTTCTATATCGCCCTTTTTATCATACGCCTTTTCATGCAAGAAAGTTTGGGTTCCTGAAAACTGCCGGTTCGTGGGTTTCGTTTCTTTATTCGTGCTGTTCGCGGTGGCGAAGCCGGGCCGTGGACCACGAAACAAACGAAAATAAGACACGAAACCTGCAAAATAAGGATCTTCCGAAGTATCCAAACGCACTTGAACAGTGGCTGGTTTTCCTGCCACCCCGGAGATTTTAACATCCGGGAAGCCGTTTGACCTGCGCGGGCGGCGTCAGGAAACCAGTTTAAAGTTCGCCGCATCGAAGAAGTTTGTCTTTGAACTGATGTCCTTCCGACTGCAAAGCATGCCGGAATCTTCCGAATCGCCATATTTTGCGAGTTTTGGGGTTTCGGTTATAGTCGATTTTTATGGCCAAAAAGGGATCCGTCCTCATTTGTGACGATGAAGAGATAATGCGCGAGGTGCTGGAAACCATACTTTCCGGCGCCGGATATCGTGTGGAATTGTCCAAGACGGGTGAGGAAGCCATTGAGCTATACAGCCAGAAACCGTTTGACGTCGTCCTGATGGATGTGTCGATGCCGGGCATGGGCGGCCTGACTGCTCTTGAGGAGCTGATAAAGCTTGACCCGGACGCGGCCGTGCTGATGATAACGGCATACGCCACATTCGATACCGCGATCTCCGCCTGGGAAAAAGGTGCGGCCGGCGTGATAAGAAAGCCGTTCCAAAACGAACAGATCCTTACCTTTGTTGCCAAAGGCATCAAGAAGCGTCGGCACGAAGAAGAGCGACAGACGCTGCGGCAGGTAATGACGCGTTCGGTAAAGCGCGACGCGATCATTGGCAGGTCGGACAAAATGGAAGAGATCTTTCGGCTTGTCGAGCGCGTTGCTCCGGCACGGTCAACCGTTCTGATCACGGGCGAAAGCGGCACCGGCAAAGAACTCGTAGCAAAAGCCATCCACGAAGCCAGCCCGCGCACGGACAACCCATTTGTTGTAGTGAATTGTTCGAACATTCCGTCAGAACTGCTCGAATCGGAACTTTTCGGACACACAAGGGGTGCGTTTACCGGGGCCGTCGCGGCCAAGAAAGGGCTATTTGAGGTTGCGGACAGCGGTTCGATCTTTCTGGATGAGATCGGCGATCTGCGTCCGGAGATACAGGTGCGACTTCTGCGGGTCATTCAGGAAAGGGAGTTTACGCCGCTTGGTGAGACGACGCCGCTCAAGGTGGACGTTCGCATAATCGCCGCGACCAATGTTGACCTGAAAGAGGCGGTAAAGAACGGCATATTCCGCGAAGACCTCTATTACCGGCTTTCGGTCGTGCCCGTTGAACTGCCGTCACTTCGCCAGCGGCCCGAGGACATTCTGCCGCTTGCCAAACACTTTATTCGCAAGTATAACGAAGAAAACCTTCGTGAGATGGCTGAAACTCTTTCTCCCGAAGTCCTTTCGCTTCTTGAAAACTATTACTTTCCCGGCAACGTACGCGAACTAGAGAACATAATCGAACGTGCGGTCGTTATCGCTCCGTCAAACGAGATCACGGTCGAATGCCTTCGGCCGGAGGTCCGCGACCCGAACCTTGCCTATGAGGCGGTACGGCAGGCCGAGGGTTCCGCCGCTGGGGTCGATCTTGCCCGCGGCGTGAATTTTTACGACGAAGTAAAGCGGTTCGAGATCGACATGATCCGCCGTGCCCTCGACCAGACCGGCGGCCACCAATCGCGGGCCGCGCGGCTTCTCGGGTTGAATGCAACGACACTGAATTCGAAGATCAAATCCTACAATATCCATCCCCGCGTCTGATGCCCCTTTTCTGACCCGCGGCGTCGAATATTCATAAATTCGGAAATAAATTCAAGTTCATAGATGTCTGCTGATCTAGCGGATATGTAAATGCTGTGCACATTAGAGTTAGTCACCACAAGCCGGTGGCACGAAAGTTGTATTCCTGAAGCGCGAGTTCTCGCTATCCATTTCGGATCGATCAGAACACGAGGAGAAGTATTTTCAGGAGGAGTATTATGAAGAGGTTTTTCGCCGCTTGTGTTTTGGCGGCACTTGGTGCGATGTTTGTCATCGCCCAAACCCCCACTGGCCGTCTAACTGGCACCGTTTCGACTCCCGACGGAGTATTGCCGGGCGCGACGGTCGTCATTACGTTTGTTCAGACCGGTAAGAGCAAGACGGTAACGTCCGGCAACGACGGGTCGTTTGACGTGCCTCAACTTTAGCCGGGGCTTTACCGTGTTAACGTCTCGTCACAGGGATTTAAGGCCTTTATCGCGAATGAGGTCAAGATCGACATCGGCCGCGATTATAATCTGCCGATAACGCTCGAGGTCGGAAGCGTGCAGGAAACGGTCGAGGTAACCGCCGGAGCGGATGTTATTACATCCACATCTGCGCAGGTGACCAGTACCGTCAGTCCGCAGCAGATATTGTCGCTGCCGCTCATCACGCGTGATCCGCTTAACCTTACAACGCTGCAGGCCGGAACGGCGAGCAATGCGTTTCAGGGAACGTCGATCAACGGAATGCGCACCACGCTGACCAACATAACGCGTGACGGCATCAGCATCAACGATCAGTTTATCAGGGCCAATGCGACCGATTTCGCACCTGGCCGTCCTTCGGTCGATGATACGGGTGAATTCTCGATCTCGACATCGAACCAGGAAGCTGACCTCGGGTCAGGCGGTGCGCAGATCACATTGGTGACCCCGCGCGGCACCAAGAACTTTCACGGTGCGTTGTTTGCCTACAACCGGAATTCCGAGTTTGCGGCCAACAATTTCTTTAACAACCGGACCGGCGTCGCCCGCCCGTTCAGAAACCGCAATCAGTACGGCGGCAAGATATCGGGCCCGTTCCTTCTGCCCGGCATTGGTGACGGCGGCGGCCCGCGGTGGTACAAGGACAAGGGTTATTTCTTCTTTGCGTACGAAGGCATAAAAGATCCGCTGTCGCAGCGTTATACGCGTCCGATCTTTACGCCCGAGGCACGCGGCGGAACCTTTAGATTTACCCGTGCGACGGCCGGCAACCCGATCAATAGCGGCGGCATTTCATGTCCGGCCGGCACTGTGGGATCGGTTTGTACCGTCTCGAACATTCTGACCTTTGCCCAGGCGCAAGGATTTCAGGGTATTCCGAATTCGATCGATCCGATCATTCAGTCGCAGGTCCTCGACCCGATGCCAACCGTTGGAAACACCGCCGGTATTGGCGACGGCCTGAACACTACCGGTTACGCTCTCAATCGTCGTTTCGATACGACCCGAAAGACGTACACCACAAGGATCGACGTGGACGTCACCGAAAAGGATAGTGTCAATGTCGTGTTTAGCTGGAACAAGGAAAATGTCCTTCGTCCGGATGTGGACACGGTCGGGTTTGACCCAAATCCGGATGTTACACAGTTTTCAAAGAACAAGACCGGTGTTGCGACCTATCGGCGAATTGTCACAGACAACATCGTTAACGAGGCACGCTGGGGTATTTTCACCAGCCAGGTCCCGTTTGACCGCATCAGTGACTATCCGGCGTTTTTCCTTGGCGGACAGGGAACGACGAGTTCGACCACAGGCCTTGCCGGGCTTGTCCCGCAGCCGAACATCTTTCTCGACCAGGGAAGGAACAACAAACTATATTCGGCGGCGGACAACGTCAACTGGATCGTAGGCAAACACTCGCTCAAATTCGGCGGCCAGTTCCAGTTATACAAGGTGAATTCCTATAACGACGTTCTGATCGTGCCGAACTACATCATCGGCGTAACGAACGTGAACCCGGCGACAAGCACGACGCTGACGAGCGGCAACTTCCCAAATCAGGGCGGTGCCGGCAGTATCATCGATTCGTCGCAGCTTACGACCGCAAATTCGTTCCTGGCGATCATGGGCGGGTTGGTCAGCCAGCGTATTCAGGGCTTTAACACAACAAGCCCGACGTCCGGTTACGAGGTAGCTCGCAACCTTTCACCTTTCCGCAACTCTAACCACTCGCTGTATGTTTCTGATCGGTGGTCCGTTGCGCGGAATCTAACCCTATCGCTCGGCGTTCGGTGGGAGATCTATCCTGCCATGAGGCTGAACAACGGGCTTTCGCTCGAGCCTGTTATCGCGGACCTCGACAACCCGGCGGCATCGCTTCTTGCGGGCAACGGCTCGTACGATGTTCTGGGAACAAACTCCGGCGAGCAGTACACCTACTATAAGACGGACTATGACAACTTTGCCCCGTCGATTGGTGTCGCGTGGACGCCGAGCTATGACTCGGGCATCGGTAAGCTGCTTTTCGGCAGTTCGGGCAGAAGCGTTTTCCGCGGCGGCTATAGCCTGGTTTACGGAAACGACTCTATCATTACTTCGCTTAACTCGACGCTTGCGGCGAACGTCGGCCTCGGCCGTGCGTCGTCGTCGGCTATCGGCCCTAATGGGACGACGGCCCTGAACGACCGGTTGAGCGGCAACAACACGACGATCAATCCGCCGGCGTTCGTGGCCCCGCCGCGTTCGTTCCTGCAGAACAACACCGCATCGCAAGGCTTCTTCGGTGTTGCTAACGTTGTTGACCCGAATCTTCAGATCCCGAAGACCGAGCAGTACAGCTTTGGTTTTCAGCGTGAATTCTGGGGAAATACGGCGTTTGAGATCCGTTATGTCGGTACACGCAGCAAGGACCTTGCTCGTGGTATCGACCTGAACCAGATCGATGTTGTGGGCAATGGATTCCTTGCGGATTTCCAGCGTGCACAGGCAAATCTTGCCCTGTCGATCGCTGCCAATGGCGGCAACGTCAATGCGTCCACACCATTTTGCTCTGGCGTCACGCTGGGCTGTGTTCCGTTGACGATCTTTCAAAATGGAGGAGTTGGTTCGGCGGGCCACCTGGCGGTAGGTACAGGCGTTACGCTGACCACTTTCCGGTCCAGCCTTCAGAACGGAACGGTAGCGGACCTGGCGCAGTTGTTCGTTTCAAATAATCTGAACAACCACCCGACGCTTGCCGCTCCGACGCGAAGCCCGTTCCTGAACTTCTATGAGAACCCGAATATCGGGCAGATCGAGCTGTTCACGAATGCCGGGTTCTTTAACTACAACTCGCTTCAAATGGAGATCCGCCGCCGGTTTACCGACGGGTTGTATTTCCAGGCTAACTACACGTTCTCGAAGAACCTGACGGACACCGTTGGCACTTCGCAGAACTTGTTCGAGCCTTATCTGCAGAACGAAGATAAGGACCTTGACGTACAGCGCGCTGATTTTAACCAGACGCATGTCTTCAACTTCAACGGCATTTACCAGCTTCCTTTTGGAAGCGGCAAGCGCTTTTTGAACTGGAGCGGCGTTGCGGACAAGCTGTTTGGCGGCTGGGAGCTTTCGGGCCTCTGGCAATGGTCAAGCGGTGCACCGATCACGTTTGTTGACACGCGTGGAACGCTAAACCGAGGTGCCCGTTCGGGACGTCAGACGGCGTTCAGCAACCTGTCAAACGAAGAGATCCGTGCGCTGGCCGGCGTGTTTGAAGCGAATGGCAACATTTACTTCGTCAACCCGTCGATCATTAACTCGACGGGACGTGCTTCTGCCGGGTATATCTACTCCGGCTTGAACGCGAACGCTGCGTTTAACGGCCAGGTATTCTTTAACGTTGATCCGGGACAAACGGGCAACGTTGCGAGAACACTGATAAGCGGACCTAGAAACTTCAACGTCAATATGGCGTTGCTGAAGAACGTTAGATTTACTGAATCGATGCGTGTTCAGCTGAGAATGGAGGCTTTCAACGTTTTCAATACGGTGAACTTCTTTAACAATACTCAGCTTGCGAACGTCAACGCGACAAACTTCGGCCAGATCACATCTGCCGGAGCCGCCCGCCAACTGCAGTTCGCGGCGCGTTTCGAGTTTTAGTACCTTTCCGATTCTTACCACTGAGCCTGTCGGCCATTTGGCCGGCAGGCTTTTTTTAATGTTGCGGCATCCTTCAGCCGGTTTCCAAACTTGGCCGGAGGCCTTAAACTCGTGTAAGAAATGTCGCTTTGGCTGCTTTCAATTTTGGTGCTGTTGTTTTTTGTGACGACGCTGGTCGGTGTCGTGACGGGGAGCAATTCTCTGATCACGGTGCCGGTTATGTTTCAGTTTGGGATCGATGAAAAGGTGGCGGTGGCGACGAATATGTTCGGCCTAACGTTTATGTCGGTGGGCGCGACGATACCGTTTGTCAGGCGGGGAAAGATAAATTACAGCACGGTTTGGCCCCTGCTGCTCCTGACGTTCGCCGGTTCGGCGGTCGGTGCGCTGCTGGTCGGCCTGATCACGAATCAAAGCCTGAAACTGATAGTGTCGATAGCGATGATAGCGGTGGCAGTCTTTATCTTTTGGCAGCGGGATGCAGGCGGCGAAGCGGCGGCCGCGCGGAAGCCAAAACGTGTACTTGTTTATCTGTTGTCGTTCGGGCTTGCGATATACGGCGGGTTGTACAGCGGCGGGTACATAACGATCCTGACGGCGGTCTTAGTGGCATTCTTTGCCATGCCGTTCAGCGAGGCGGTCGCATCCACAAAATTGATAAACGTATGTTCATCGCTGATCGCGACGATCATCTTTATGCGCGACGGGCTGGTGGATTACAAGCTTGGGATCATCTTGTCGGTCACGATGTTCATAGGTGCATACATCGGTGCTCACTATGCCGCGAAGATGAACGAGACGCTTTTGCGGCGGATTTTCCTCGCGACAGTCGTGCTGCTGGCGCTGAAGACCTTGTACGATCTTTTCGGGGCATTATTAAACAGGTGACGGCGGTTTGCCGCCTCGTTTTGTTGACGGCTTGTCCGCCGGCGGTCTTGAGGTGTCGGCCGCAGCCGGCTTTGTTTTGTCACTTTGCGGCGGTTTTGCGGCGGTATTGCCGGGCGGTTCCGTCTTTGTACCAGTGTTTGCGGGCGGGGCCTTTGGCGAAGGCGATGGTTTGACGGCCGGTTTGTCCGACTGGAAAGTTGGGCACGGCACGATCTCGCCTGTCGTGACATCCTTGCACACGAGATCGGTCGGCATAGACGGCATGAACGGACTGCCGGCGTTCGGGTCACCTGAGATCGAGCCGCCGCCCGGCGGCACATACGACGGCGCACCCGGCGGCGGGGCCCCTGTTGCCCACGGGTTGTAGCTGTCCCCTCCCGGCAGCGTTGAAGGCGGCTGTGCAACGATCTCGGCATTGCTCATTGAGCCGGGGATCGAACCTGGCATTGAGGCAAGTGCCTGCTCCTCGGCACCGGTCGCGGGACTTAGCGGCTGCACCGGTTGGCCGTTGGCATCGGGTTGGAGCTGCGTGACAGGGACAGTTTGCTTGCTCGATGTGGCGTAAATAAGAACACTGGCGAGTACTCCGATACCGAGTATCAAGGCCGCGGCGGTTTTCCAGAACCTGCCGCCCGAACTGGCCGGGGCGAACGTCGCCTTGTCCAGGTCATCGATAAACTCAGCGGCGGTTTGGTAGCGATCATCGGGGTTTTTCGCCAATGCCTTTCGGACGACCGTTTCGACGGCCGCGGGCACGTCATTTCGAAATTCGCTTAGCGGCGGCGGATCTTCCTCGGCGTGCTTCAGCATCACATCGGTCGGCGTTTCGCCTGTGAATGGGACCTCGCCGGCCAGCATTTGATACAGGATAATACCAAGGCTGTAGATATCGGAGCGGGCGTCAACCGCGCTTAAGCCGGAGAATTGTTCAGGGGCAAGATAAGCAACGTTGTGCCGCAAGCTATTGTCGGCCCGGTGACTGGGCCCAATATCCGCACGCTCAAAATCGAAGACCTTTACATTCACCGCATCCTCAGTGTTCGCGATCAGGATGCTGTCCGGTGAGAGTTCTCCGTGAATAAACCCGTTTTCGTGCGCCGTGTTCAGGGCCTCGGCGATCTGTCGTGCTGTGGCCGCCGCGCGTTCGACCGAGAATTGGCCGCCGGCCCCGATCGAATTCTTGAGCGGTTGGCCGTCGAAACCCTCGTACACAACGTAATATGAGCCGTCGCCATTTGACCCGAAATCGTTTGCTGACAGGATGTGCGGGTTTGCAAGGGCCTGGGCGGACCGTGCTTCGGCGGTGAATTGCTCACGAATGGTATCGTCAACGGCCAGTGACGCCGGCAGCACCTTGAGCGTGGCCGATTTGTCCATGAACAAGTGCCGCCCGCGATAAAAATTACCCAGTTCGCCGCTTCGCAGCAGCGAATCGAGCCGATATTTTTCGGCGATAACTGTTCCCGTTAATTGTTCAGCCATCCTTACTTAGAACGAACTAGAATTGATCAAGTTGCATTCAATTCTTGTTGAACCTCCGGCCAAATCGAATGGACGGTAACGGATAATTGGAAGTAATTCCTTGTTGATCTCTTTTTCGCGAACTTTCTGTCCACCCTTTGCGGCCTTTGTGTTCTTTTTTAACACAAATGCCACCAAGTTGAAGACACAAAGGGCACAAAGTACTTGCGATCAGGCTGTAACGGTCATGGTACGCCCCACACACCGTGACAGAAACGCGGACGAGGCATGATCACGCCTGCGTCCGCGTTTTGGTTCCTGGCTTCAATTAAAGCTTAACGAAGACGATGACCAGGGCAAAGAGCACCAGTGATTCGATCAGCGCGAGGGCGATGATCATAAGCGTCAGAATGTTGCTGGCCG
The DNA here is from genome assembly GCA_963169175.1 of Acidobacteriota bacterium. Taxonomy (GTDB): domain Bacteria; phylum Acidobacteriota; class Blastocatellia; order Pyrinomonadales; family Pyrinomonadaceae; genus OLB17. The sequence continues at coordinate 10,430 of CAUJFK010000352.1, forward strand.
CGCCGGGATTGCGAGCCGCACCTTCCGCCGCACGCGAGCCAACCAAACCTTGAGCGATACCGCCAAGTCCTGCCGCCAATCCGAATCCGATACCGCCGCCGATCGCCTTGGCGGCGAGAACGGTCGATTCATTGTCCGCAGCCCCGCCGGCCGGCTGAGCGGCCGCGACCATTGCCATTAGTGCCATGGCGATCGTGGCGTAAAACATGTATTTAGTCTTGTTCATTGTTATATTCTCCTGTTTTGTTTTTAGTTTATCAGGAGGTCACGGTTCAACTCTTGCTCCGCTTTTATTATTTCGCCTCGCTTCCGGTATTCGCTTGAATTTATACTCCCCAAGAGTCAAGCGCGCCTGTAGCGTGCGGGCATACTGAGGCATAAGAAATGTGCCTCACGTTTATCTTCCAGCAAGTTTTCAAACGATCTCTCCTAATTATGTCAGGCCATTAGCCTGAGAAAGTGAACAGCCAATTGCGCCCGTTCCACACTTTTTTATGCCGTCGCCGGTTCGGCGTGCGTCTCTTCGTGGTGCTCATCGTCATGATGCTCTTCGTGCGAAGCATGCGACACTTCGCTGATATAGATCATCGAGAGCAGCGTGAACACCAGCGTCTGGACAAAGGCAACGAATATACCCAGCCCGGTAAGAATAAGCGGCAAAACAAATTGCGTGATCGGCGGGTAAAGATTCGTGATCTCTATAAAGATCTTCTCATCCGCAAACATGTTCGCGAAAAGCCGAACACCGAGGGTGAACGGCCTGATCGAATTTGAGACCAGCTCGATCGTAAAGATCAGCGGCGTGATGAAAAGTGCCAGAATGAGCGGCAATCTTGGCCCGGCAAAATGTCGAATGTGGCCCCACACGCCGTTTTCAGAGACACCGATGTAGTTGTAATAAACGAACGACGAGACACCGAGAGCATAGGTCACGCTTACCGATGCGGTAGGCGACATAAACATCGGGAACTGGCCCATCAGGTTCGAGATCAGGATCAAAATGGCAAATGTCGCGACCACGGGAAGATGCCTGTATCCATGCTCGCCGATAACGCTGACCGTCATGTCCTTGATCGCCAGATAACCGGCCTCGAGCGTAAGCTGGCCTTTCGATGGATCGTCCTGGTCAAGCTTGCCCTTAAAAAGATATATGACCGCGACCGTCAACAGGCACGCGATAACGAACATGATCGTGTACCAGGGAATGGCGTTCTGCGGCGTGTATTCCCCAAAAACCGATTCAGCATTTGTGCCGAATAATGCGAAGAACTGGTCCCAGTACGGCTTGGTGTACTTGAGCTGAAAGTCGTGGACCGGCCCGCCAAACACGCGATTGATGAATTCAACTATCAACGGCACATGGTGGCCGCCTTCCGCTAATAAGAACATTGTCTGTTAATTTTCTTTTCCGCTTTTTATGCCGGAAAAGATCCTGAATATACCTTCAAAAACTACAGCAAATCCAAAAACGCCCATTCCAAGTAATAGGCCAATGATCGAGACGGCATCCGTTGCATAAAGTGCCGCAACGACGGCGGCAAGCACCAGATACCGGCCAATATACTTCAGGCCCAGCCAGCGAGGCCTTTCGCCGGTCTCGGCCGAGATCGCAAAGACCTTCGCAAGCGAATACCTAAGCCAATAATAATTTAGAAAGGCAAGCAGAACGCCCGCCAATACGCCGGCCCCGAATGA
>CAUJFK010000353.1 GCA_963169175.1 Acidobacteriota bacterium
CCTCGCGGTCAGCCCGTTTGATCTTCAGCGTCACATCCTGTCGCGGCCTAACTTCGCTATTCTCAAGGCCAAGCAGATCAAAAGTCTCGGTTCCGTCCAATCCTAAGCCGGCCGCCGACTGACCTTCCTTGAACTGCAGCGGCAATACGCCCATTCCAACGAGATTTGAACGATGGATGCGTTCGAACGATTGAGCAATGACCGCCTGAACACCCATCAGCCGCGTTCCTTTCGCTGCCCAATCGCGTGAACTGCCCGTGCCGTATTCAGTGCCGGCAAAAATGACGAGCGGAGTTCCTGAGGCCTTATATTTCATTGCCGCGTCGTATATTGACATTTCTTCACCGTCGGGCTGAGAACGCGTAACACCGCCTTCGACCGGCGCCATCATCAGGTTCTTGATGCGGACATTTGCGAATGTACCGCGGACCATTATCTGATCATTGCCTCGGCGTGAACCATACGAATTGAAGTCGATCGGCTCAACACCCCGCTCCTGAAGATATAACCCCGCGGGAGAATTGGCCTTTATTGCCCCGGCGGGCGATATGTGGTCGGTAGTGACCGAATCCCCAAAGATCGCCAAAGCCCTTGCACCAAAAAAGTCCGAAAACCTTCCGGTTTCCATTGTGAAGTTATCAAAATAGGGCGGCTCCTGAATATAGGTCGAGGTTGAGTCCCATTCGTAGACCTGCCCGGTACTGGATTCTATATCGTTCCAGAGCGGGTTCTGCTCGGCAAATTCCGTATAGAGCCGCCTGTAAGTATTCGGATCAAATGCCTTGGCAAGATATTCGCGTACCTCGTCGAGCGACGCCCAGATATCCTTAAGGAATACGTCTTCGCCCTGGGGATCCTGCCCGATCGGCTGAAGATAAACATCTTTCAGTACCGTTCCCGCGAGCGCGTACGCTACCACTAAGGGCGGCGACATAAGAAAATTTGCCTTAACGTTCTGATGGACCCGGGCCTCGAAATTGCGGTTTCCAGAGAGTACGGACGCGGCAATAATATCATTCCCCACAACTTCTTCTTCGATCGCCGCATCGAGCGGGCCCGAATTGCCGATACAGGTTGTGCATCCGTATCCGACAAGGTTGAATCCGATCTGATCGAGATAAGGCTGAAGGCCGGTCGTTTCAAGATATTCGGTGACAACACGCGAACCCGGGGCAAGCGACGTTTTGACGAAGGCCGGGACCTTCAGGCCTTTCTCGACGGCTTTTTTGGCTACAATGCCCGCCGCGATCATAACGGCTGGATTCGACGTGTTCGTGCACGAGGTTATCGCCGCGATCAACACATCGCCGTTGCCGATGCTGGTCGCGATCGGCCCCGGTTGATCCGGCGTCTCGCTTAGATCGATCCGGTCCGGAGTCGGGCGATTATTCATCATCTCGACCTCGGTCGTAATGTTCGTATTCTTCGTGCTTACGAGATCCCCAAAGACCGGCAGCGGGATGGAACGCGGATTTTGATCGCCGCCGCCCTCAACGACACCGGCCGGCGAACTGTCCATCGTTACCATATATCGCTTCTCAAGGTCCGCCGCATTCTTTCCGTAGCCGCCGTCGGCAAGCGGTTTTGAGAATAGCTCGACAAATTTGTCATCGAGATTAGAAAGTTCGATCCTATCCTGCGGCCTCTTCGGCCCCGCGACCGACGGCGTAATTGTCTCAAGCGCCAAATCGTACACCGTCGTGTAATCGACCGCTCCATCCTTCGGTATCCCGAACATTTCCTGCGCCAGATAGTAGTTTCTGATCGTTCCAACCTGCTCGTCGCTTCGGCCGGTGGCCTTGAAATAATCCAGCGTTTTCTCGTCCACGCCGAAGAATCCCATGGTCGCGCCATACTCCGGAGCCATATTCGCGATCGTCGCCCGGTCAGTAGCATGCAGGGCGGCCGCCCCTTCACCAAAAAATTCGACAAATTTGCCCACCACATTTGCCTTGCGGAGCATTTCGGTGACGCGGAGCACGAGGTCCGTAGCCGTCGCACCCTGCGGAAGTTCGCCGGTCAAATGTACGCCAATAACATCCGGAGTCAGAAAATAGACCGGCTGGCCCAGCATTCCGGCCTCTGCTTCGATACCGCCAACGCCCCATCCGACAATGCCCAATCCGTTGATCATTGTGGTATGCGAATCTGTCCCAACCAGTGAATCAGGGAAATAGACGCCGTCACGCTCAAAAACACCTTTCGCAAGGTATTCCAGATTGACCTGGTGAACAATACCGATTCCCGGCGGAATAACGCTGAAACCGCTGAACGCCTGAGTTCCCCATTTTAGAAAGCGGTATCGCTGCTCATTTCTGCGAAATTCGATCTCCATGTTCCGCGAATACGCGGCCTTGCTGCCGGCAAAATCAACCTGGACCGAATGGTCGATCACCAGATCTACGGGCACCAGCGGTTCGATCACGCCGGGATCCTTACCCATTCGTTCGACCGTTGACCGCATTGCGGCAAGATCGACAAGCAGCGGCACGCCCGTGAAATCCTGCAGAACAACACGGGCAACTACGAACGGAACTTCCTCGGTCCGTTCGGTCTTTGCCTGCCAGCCCGCAAGGGCTTTAACATTCGATTCGCTTATACGCTTGCCGCCGTCAAAATTCCTGAGGACAGATTCCAGTACGATGCGTATCGAAACAGGAAGCCGTGCGATGTCCCCAAGTCCGGCCTCGGCAAGTTGCGGAAGTGAATAAAATGTACCTTCGCCGCCCGAACCCGTGGTAAAAGTTCGGCGTGTATTGAGTAGATCGTGTGACATAAACTTATGAGTGAAACTAGTTTAAACTCCTAGTTTAAGAGGGCTTTACATCGAGGTCAAGGAAATCGGCCTCTAGCGGAACTTCATAACAGTTTCTCGCTCCCGTGTCCGCGAAGCCGGTTAAGCCACCAGAGCATCCGATATCTGAGCGCCGGCGGCGCAACGACCTCACTCAGCCCGTTCGTGGAATGGTCGTGCCCATGGGCACTTAATGTTATCGAGGTAAGAAACCTTTGCCGATAAAAGGTTGATTCAATGAGCTTGATCGGGGCAGTCTTTAGCCGAACTTCTTCCCCGCCATCAGAATATGCCAGGTCAAAGCGTGCTCCCCCATTGGCCGCTCCGGTTTCCCCATTTTCGATAGCCTCTAGACACCGCAGAGTGCCCTCGCCGTTCAGCAAAAGCAGCGACCGGCCGGCAGCGTCGCCGATCTCTGAGAATTTACAATAAACCACCGTAGTATTGGCGAAATGTGCCCGGCCCCACAGCCAACCCCGCAACGAACCGGTAAGCCAGCCTTCGTCAAGATGATGATCATGATAGCCCGTGCCCCGAAAACTGTACGCTGCCCGATCACGGTCTCGTGGGCCGTCTATCGTGATCTTGCCGCTTACATCACACCGTGGAGCGACCATATTCCACCAATGGCCATTCTCCCCGATAGGCCGCGAGACTGGGTCAAGATCGGATTCTATTAGAAGCCATTCAAGGTTGGCCCGCACCCGACGCTCATTCGACAACGGAAGATCGATCGACACCAGATAACCGGATCCGTAAAGCGCTGAATCAAAGCGAAATCCGCTCGCGCCGATGCTGCATCTGGGAACAGTCTCACTTGCGGAAAAATCTTCGGGCGAAAACTCAGCCTTTGCCTGACAGATTGTCTTCCCGTTGGAATAATAAGTGAACGACACCGCCGGGCGGATAAGGGAAAGCGGGCCCGGCTTGCCGTTGGCGGTCCCATCTCCAGGTGGTTGGCCGTCCAGGTTGGTGTCCAGAAAGACGATCGAGACCGCCTCATTGCCGTCATCGGATAGCGCGTCAAAGTACCACCATTCATATGCCCCGGGGCTTTTCTCGGGATGCCATGCCCCGTCGGCTATGCTGGATGTAAAGACGAACCTGTCGGATGAAGGATTTTCTTTTCCCACGATCGTTCTGGATATCGGCAGTGTGCAAATTTTGTGATGCTTGAGCCAAATTTTCGTCTTGGCGGTTCTTTGCGACTATGCGGGAACCCGGGCTTTATTTCACGCAAAGCTCGCCAAGCACGCAAAGAGACGAAAAGTAGAATATCCCGGCACCACAAGATCCGGACACTATCCAAATATCGGCAATAATGGCTTTACTTTCATTCCAGCATCGCAGAAACTAAAAAATATGGCAAACTTTAGCCTGTAAATTGAATCTTTTGTAACGGATACTCTTCCCGAATTACTAACATAAAAGGGGTCCTTGAATGAATAAAACACTTTCAGTTCTGCTTCTGTGCACATTGGCTTCGGTTGTTCTTCTCGCGGCGTGTCCAAAGCGCGTTTCGATCGCTGATATTGAGGCAAATCCTTCTCGATATTCGGACAAAGAGGTTGCCATCGCGGGTACCGTGCGAGACAGTTACGGGGTCACCATCCCGGGAACATCGGTTCGCGGAGGAGCGTACAAGATCGACGATGGCACAGGTTCCATCTGGGTCATAACACGGGAATCGGTGCCGGCAAAAGGTGCCCGGATCGGCGTAAAAGGCCGCGTTGGCTCAGGCGTGAGCTGGAATGGAAAAAACTACGGGCTGGGAATGTATGAAGAGGACCGCCGGATAGAAAAGCGTTAGGGTGCGCAGATGACATCCGGCTCCGGTGGAAGTATGATTCGGGGGTGATATCCTCCGATAAACTCGACCGCAAACAGATCGCTTCGTTTGACCATTGTTTTCGTTCACTGCA
>CAUJFK010000354.1 GCA_963169175.1 Acidobacteriota bacterium
CAGAAGCCCGCGTGTGAGCAAGGGCGTAATACAGCATTTCGCTTATCACGCCCTTGTTGACACGCGGGCTTCTGCAAACATTTCGTTAAACGTCCGTGTTTTCGCCCTTCGATTTGCTCATGGCAGGCGCAGCTTTCGTCGCGGGAAGCGGCGCTCCGACAGCGTCTGATTTAATAAGCGGTTTTTCGTCCTCATCCATCTGCTCGCTGTCACTTACGATCAGCTTGCCCGAAAGTTTGGTAAAGACGAGAAGGTCCTTTTCAGTATCAAAATCGACCAGGACAAAATCGCCGGTTTCGACCTGCTGCGTGGCGACCAAATTCGACAGCGGATAAACGAGAAACCGTTCGATCGAACGCTTCAGGTGCCGTGCTCCGTATTTGAGGTCGATACCTTCGTTCAACAAAAAGTCCTTTGCGGCATCCGAGCATTCGAAGACAAACTTCGTACCGGCCGATTCGGTGATCCGGTCCTGGACCGATGCAAGTTCGATATCGAGAATGCGGCGCAGGTGATGTTCCTTCAGGCTGCGGAACACGACCACTTTGTCGATGCGGTTCATGAACTCCGGCGAGAATTTGCGTTTCGCCGCTTCGAGCGCCGTACGATAGATCTTTGTATCAATCTCGTTGTCCTCGCGCGGCTTTGATCCGCCTTTGCCGGGTGCGAACCCGATGCCGCCGGAGATCATGTCCGACATCTCGCGGGCGCCGAGGTTCGAGGTCATAATGACGATCGTCCTTGAGAAATCCACGCGGCGGTTGTCGCCAAGCGTTAGCGTAGCTTTATCCAAAATTCCCAGCAGCAGCTGCCACAGCGAATCCGATGCTTTCTCGATCTCATCGAACAGAACGAATGTAAGCTTTGTGTCCTCAGTGTGGGCCTTGTCCAGGTTTTCCTGCGTCAACATCGGCGATGTTTCGCGGTGGCCCAAATATCCGGGAGGCGAACCGATCAATTTCGCGATCTCATGCGAATGCTGAAACTCAGCACAGTCGATCTTAACGACAGTGTGCGGGTCGGCAAACAGCACTTCCGACGCGGCCTCGACCACGCGTGTTTTACCCGAACCGGTCGGCCCAAGAAACAGCATAGTGCCTATTGGCCGCTGCGGGTTGTTCATTCCGGCGAGATATATCTGGAAAAGCCCGCTTATCCGCCGCACGGCGCGTTCCTGGCCGACGATCAGGCCTGAGAGCTTGTCCTCAAATTCTTTTGCACGCGGGCTTTTTCTGTCGGGATCCAAAAGGATCCCTTTTTGAACTCCCGGTTTTTTTGTCGCCGTTTCATTCTTCATTGCTTTCTCCTAAGGGGAAATTCCTATGTCTAAAGGAATTTCGCTAACCCAATGACGGCTGCCGCACAAGGATTTGCCAAATCTAATAAGGCAATTCCGTCGTCACTAATGATGATTTCAATAATTGTAACGTTGGCTGGACTTTAGGCTAAGGAAGGTGCCCTACACAAGCCCGGTCAGGCCTGTGTCCTATATATGTGTTATCACAAACAGGCACAGATTGGCAAGAAAACTTGAAAATAATTCTGGACAATTGAAGCTAATCGTAATATTCCAAACCCAAATGAGTAATTAGGTCCTCACCCCTCATATGCCGCAAGGTGTTCTTCAGCTTCTTTAACTGAATGAATATGTCGTGCTCCGGATACAACCCCGGAGCAGTTTGCGGCGCCTTGAAATAGAACGATAGCCATTCCTGTACACCGCGCATTTTTGCGCGATGCGCCAAGTCCATGAACAACGCAAGATCAAGCACAAGCGGAGCGGCAAGGATCGAATCGCGACACAGAAAATCTATCTTGATCTGCATCTTGTATCCAAGCCAGCCAAAGATGTCTATGTTGTCCCAGCCCTCTTTGTTGTCACCACGAGGCGGGTAATAATTAATGCGGACGACATGCGAAAAATCGCCGTACAATTCCGGGTGCGATTCGGGCTGCAGGATGTGTTCCAGTACCGATAATTTTGATTCTTCCTTGGTCTTAAAATTCTCCGGATCATCCAGCACCTCGCCGTCGCGGTTGCCCAAAATATTCGTCGAATACCAGCCGTCCAGGCCCAGCATTCTCGCCTTTAGCCCTGGTGCGATGATGGTCTTCATCAGCGTCTGCCCGGTCTTGAAATCCTTGCCGCAGATGGGAATGCCGTTCTGTTCTGCGAGTTTTGTGAGAGCGGGAATATCAGCCGTCAAATTAGGCGCCCCATTTGCAAACGGAATACGGGCCTTGATCGCCGCATAAGCGTAGATCATCGACGGCGCGATCGCCGGATCGCTGTCATACAGGCCTTTCTCAAATGCTTCGATCGATCGATGGACTTCCGATTCTTCCAAAAAGATCTCGGTCGAAGCGGCCCATACCATCACCAGTCGGTCGCAGTTATTCTCGCTCTTAAAGCGGGCAATGTCAGCGACGAGTTGCTCGGCCAGTTCCATTTTGTTCTTGCCGGTCTTTATGTTCTCGCCATGCAGGCGTTTTACATAATTCTGCTCGAACACGGCGGCCATCGGTTTGAGGCTGGCAAGCTGCTCCGAGACCTGATTAAGCAGATCTTTTTCAAGCACACCAGCATTCATCGCCGCATCGAAAGCGTTGTCCTTGAAAATGTCCCAGGCGCCGAACACGATGTCCTCGAGATCGGCAAGCGGCACAAAATCCTTGATCTTCGGCGAGCGGTGCTCGGTGCGTTTCCCAAGCCGTATTGTACCCATCTGGGTAAGGCTGCCGACGGGTTGCGCCAGCCCTCGCTTTATCGCCTCAACGCCGGCAACGAACGTCGTGCTAACGGCCCCAAGGCCAACAAGGAGTATGCCCAATTTCCCTTCTGCGGGAGCGATCTCAACACCTTTTTCGATCATATTATATCCAAGCGCGAACGTTCACAGCCATCCAAAACCGCGGCCGGGCCTTTGGTAAACAACGGACGTTCCTTCGGAAAGAAAATGATAACTTTGCCAGTTGATTTAGGCAACCAGGATGGATTCGACTAAGATTTAGGATCGATTCCCTTCCTTGCTCCTGGAGGGGTGGCAGCCAGGTCGGCTGACGCGCGTGGTTCTGATCGATCGCGGATTTCGGGTGATTCTTGTTCGAAAATTTAGATCTCGTTCGTCGTCTTCTGTGGTTGGCAGGTGTTTACCACCGGACAAGATGAACAAGGTTCGACACTCACAGCGCGTACATCCACGAACCCATTCGTTATAACATCAATTTTCCATGACCCAAGAACTCATCTCACCATACGGTGGCGAACTCATTGATCGGATCACGAACGTAAGCGAACGCGGAGCGTTGTTCGAGCATGCCTCTACGCTTCCTTCTATCCAGCTAACCCGGCGACAAACCTGCGATCTCGAAATGCTCGCAACCGGCGCCTTCTCACCCCTGCGGACGTTTATGGGAAAGGCCGACTTTGAACGCGTGGTCGATGAGATGCGGCTTGCGGACAGGACGATCTTTCCTATCCCGATAACCCTGTCGGTCGAATCGCTGACCGATATTGAGATCGGGCGTTCCATCGCCCTACGAGATGCAAGGAACGAGTTGCTCGCGATATTGGATATCGAGGAGATCTATGAGTGGGACCGCGAACGCACCGCCGCACAAGTGTTTGGTACGCTCGACACGCGCCATCCGCTGGTTTCCGAAATGTCGCGGTGGGGCAGATTCAACCTGACCGGGCGGCTGCAGGTGTTGGGCCTGCCTGTGCATTACGATTTTAATGAATTGCGGATGACGCCGGCCGAGGTCCGTAAAAAGCTTGATGCGCTCGGACACGCAAATGTCGTCGCGTTTCAGACGCGAAACCCGATCCATCGCGCGCACGAACTGATGACCCAGCGTGCGCTTGAAATGATCGACGGCACCTTGCTGCTTCATCCCGTCGCCGGAATGACCAAGGAAGGCGACATAGACCATTACACGCGTGTCCGCACGTATAAAGCGGTCGCCGAACGTGCCTATCCCGCCGATCGCGTCCTTCTTTCGCTTCTGCCGCTTGCAATGCGAATGGCCGGGCCGCGCGAAGCCATTTTTCACGCTATCATCCGCCGCAATTTTGGTGCGAATCACCTTATCATCGGCCGCGATCACGCCAGCCCGGGAATCGATTCTCGAGGGCAGCCGTTCTACCATCCGCTCGCCGCGCAGGAGTTGGCAAAAAAGCACAGCGCTGAGATCGGGATGAACATCATCGCCTTCGAAGAGTTTGCGTATTTGCCTGATGAAGACCGTTATGAAGAGGTGGGTAAGATCGCCGCAGGCAGCAAGACCTTGTCGCTTTCGGGCACGCAGATCCGTGAGAACTATCTTGGCAAAGGCGTCGAGCTTCCGGCATGGTTCACGCGAAAAGAAGTTGCGGCAATCCTTGCCGAATCCCATCCGCCGCGGCCGCGACAGGGCTTTTGTGTCTGGTTTACAGGCCTGAGCGGCGCAGGCAAATCAACGACCGCCGAGATTCTCGTGACAATGCTGCTCGAAGCTGGCCGTCAGGCGACCGTCCTGGATGGCGATGTTGTCCGCACGCATCTTTCAAAAGGCCTCGGGTTTTCGCGCGAAGATCGCGATATCAACATAAACCGCATCGGCTTTGTCGCATCCGAGATCGTCCGCCACGGCGGCGTTGCGATATGCGCCGCCGTGAGTCCGTACCGCAACAGCCGCGATCAGGTGAGGCAGTTGTTCGCCGACGCCAATTTTTTCGAAGTGTTCGTCAATACACCGCTCGAAGTGTGCGAAGGCCGCGATTCAAAAGGAATGTACGCAAAGGCTCGCCGCGGCGAGATAAAAGACTTTACCGGAATAAATGACGTGTACGAGGAACCGGAGTCAGCCGAGATCGTTCTGAATACAGTAAACTCAACCGCCGCCGACAATGCCCGCAAGATCCTCGAGCTTTTAAAAACCGCCGGATTCATCAAATGATTGCCGCAAAATGCTCCGGTGTCTGAACAACCGAATGCCGCAAAAGCAGACTTTGGTTACAACACGTTCAGACTTTTATTTCGTGTGATTCGTCTTATTTCGTGTCAATTCGTGGTGGCGAAGCTGGAAGCCTCCACCACGAAATGCTCGAATTATTCCGGATCATTTCGTGGTGGCGATGCCGGAAGCCTGGACCACGAAATACACGGATTGTTGGAAGCCAGGCCACGAAAAACACGAATCAGAACACGAAAATTCACGAGATTATGAGGTCCTCCGCGGACGATGCCGACTCTAGCTCATCTCAGTTTCAAAAAATGATTGACGCGGACTTTGCCTTTATTGTACGCTGAAACACAGCAGTTTCAGGTATTTAGAAGTACTTATCAATGCAGCAGGCCCCCCAAGTGAGTGGTGCTTCGGAGCCTAACCGGAACCTGGTCAGCGTTCTGCAGCAGGAGTTGGACATGGGCACACAGGCCCTTCAGCGTGGCAACGCGGACGTCGCGGTCACGTTTTTTCAAAGCGCCCTGCAAAAGATGACGGCGGAGATGCCGTTCTACGACCACGTCGTCCACAACCTTCTTTTAAGCTACAAAGGCATAGCCGAGAAACTTTTTGCGGATGGTGACGAAGAGCTTGCTTTGCGGTTCGTCAACTCGGCCCTAGAACTTGAGGTCCGCGGTGAAATGGCTGAAGATGCCGTATTCCGACGTCGCTTTGCCGACGGGTTCCAGGCGCTCGGGTTGATCCTCTTCAAAAGGGGCAGGTTCGCTGAGAATGTTCTTTGCTGCCGAAAGGCGATCGATGTCTTCGATTGCCCAACGTACCACGTCAACCTGACCAATGCCCTTGTGATGGCCGGGCAACGCGGCATTCTTTCCGACTACACTACCGAGATAACGCCCGAACAGGTTGGCCGGCACATTTTTATCGCTTGTGTGCCAAAATGCGCTTCAACGTTTCTAAAGAATCTTCTCGTCGGCCTGACGGGTTTTCAGGACATGTTCTCGGTTTACGCCGCCGGGCAAAGCGAGCATGAGCTGTATATGCCGACCGTGCGCGAGTTTGCCCATTTCAACACGGTAACCCAGCAGCATTGTCGCGCGTCGGATGCAAATGTTCATATAATGCAGGCATTCGGCATCAGTCCGGTCGTCCTGGTACGCAACATTTTTGACTCGGTTATGAGCCTGCTTGATTTTTATAATAACCAGGGAGCCTATTACAACACATATTTTCGTGCCGATTTTCAATCGTTTGACGAAACGACAAAGATCGACCTTCTCATCGACAATGTTATTCCATGGTATTTTCAGTTCGTCGCGTCGTGGGACCTGGTCGAAAAACAGCAGCGGATCCCTATCCAGTGGCTGACCTATGAAGAACTTATCGCGGATAAGCCAAAGGCGGTCGAAAATGTGCTAAGATTCTATGGCCTTGGTTCTCCTGAAAAAGCAATTGAAGCAAAAATTAAAGAAACCGAATCGGAAGACAGAAAAAACCGGTTCAACAAAGGTGTAGCCGGCCGTGGAAAGGCAGGCTTGAGCGAACAGCAAAAAGAACGGATCCGGCGTCTCTCCAAATACTACCCTGCGACGGATTTTGGCCGTATAGATTTGTAAGTTTTGTATCGAGGAGGAAATCAGATGAAAGTCAGTAACGCGGACTCAAAGCGTGTGTACCTTTTGGGAGCAGTCAAAGCCGCCCAAAAGTCTGAGCTTGACGCTGCGGCCGTGCGGTCGTGGCGAAAGAGTATTGGATATTTGTCGCTGTTTGCCGGAGCTGCAACACTACTGGCCTCACAGGTTCAGGATGTATCGGCACGGAAATCTGATAAACCGGCCCCGCCTCGTGTCCGAAAGGCGGCATCCGACCTGCTCAAGAGGCTCAACGGCGGCGGCTGTTCAAAACCGGGGCTTCTGCGCCGGCAAACCGAGTACCGCTTGCCCGGTGAGGCCGGCAAGTTCAATATGGTCGAAATACTCGCAGGCGGCGACGATTGTCCCGGCCAGCCAATTCCGGCCGGAACCTACACGGTGGCATCACCCTATGTAGATTCGGGCACGACGACCGGTGCGAATAAGACGGTAACGACTATTCCACTTGCTTGCAATGGGATATATGATACCGTGGGCGGCGAGGACCACATATACTCATTCACGCTGACGGCCCGCGGTGCAACGCCGCAGATTCGGGTGACTACATCGAGTCCAACCTATGATCTGTCCATATACGTCTTGAACGGAAATACCGGTACGTGTCCGTCAGGAACTGAAAATACCGTTACAAATTGTATTGTCGGGGCCGACGGGACTTTCTTCCCAAATCCGGAGACACTCACGCCGGCAAATATGGCAACGTTGCCATTGAATGTGCCTCTCTACTTATTCGTCGATTCATTTTACGGAGCACCAGGAGGTAATGGGGGGACCGGCAACGGGCCATACACTGTCACGATGCAGGACGTAACCATCGGCGGTGCCCCGACGCTGCCTGATAACGACGCTCCGATGGACCTGAACGCGGACGGAAAGACCGATTTTGTTACGCTCAGGAATGTAGGCGGCGGAACATCCGGGCAGGTCAGGTGGTATCCGTTCCTGCAGGATGGCGGCCCGGTGACACCGCGGGATTGGGGCATTGCAACGGACCAGTTCTTTGCCGCCGACTATGACCTTGACGGCAAGGACGATTACGCCGTTTACAGGCCCGGTGCACAGGGAACTTTCTATATCGTCCGCAGCCAGACGAACACCATTTCAGTAGAATCGTTCGGCGGCCCGAGTGACGACGCGACCGTAGTCGGCGATTACACTGGCGATGGCCGTGCCGATCTTGCACTTTATCGCGGCGGAGCAACGCCGGCAGATCAGAGCTTCTGGTACTATCGCTCGGCCGGCGGTGACGGCGGCTTTACGACCGTACCGTGGGGCCAGGGCGGCGATACGCCGGCGCCGGGCGATTATGACGGTGACGGAAAGTTCGATTTTGTTATCCAGCGTGACGATGCTAACGGTGTCAATGGCCGCTTCTGGAAGCGGATGAATACCGGCGAGATAACATCAGAGATGTTCGGGCTAAAGACGGATCAGGTCGTTCCCGGCGATTATGATGACGACGGCAAGACCGATCTGGCGGTCGTTAGGGACGATGCCGGATTCATGCGATGGGACTTTGAACCGAGTGCAACAGCCGGCTCGACCGTCGTTTCGGATACGTGGGGCGTCACGGCCACTGACTGGATAACAGCCGGTGACTATGACGGCGACGGGCGCACCGATTACGCTGTATGGCGGCCCGGTTCACCCGGCAGGTTCTGGATCATGACGGTCAGTGACCGCGTCATCTTCTGGCGAGATTGGGGCGAAGCGACAGACGCACCTGCGCTGTATTACAGTTCGTTCTGACCTTGGGGAACACATGAACCAAGAGGCTGTCCAACCGGACGGCCTCTTTTCTTTTTTTACTCCTCTCCATGCTTTAAAAGGGGAGTTGGCCCGTTACTCCGAACAGTAAACCCGATAGTCGATCTCCTGAAAAATGTTATCGCGGCCTTCGATCTCGGTTAGAAGCGCGTCATTCACGTCGCCGGTTTCGAGCATTTTCGCCAGCAGGTCAAAACGATGAATGTGCGACTGAAATCGGCGGGACGAATATTCGACCGTTGTGCCCTGGTATATCTGAAACGCCCAGTCGCTCGACTGGGCAAGCAGCAGTTCGCGGGCAAGCTGGTTCAGAATACGTTCCTGGTCCACTGTTCCGGGTTCTGAGTTTTCCGAACTTGAAACTTGAAACCTGGAACCGTGACCCGCGAACCTGTTCGCCAGCGCCGTCATTCTCCGCTCGGCATCATGCTGATACGGATACATCCACGAATTCCCCTCATTGATCCAAACCTTGAAATATCCGTTCTCGCCCCAAGAGGACGCGGCCGGATGCTGGACCTGGATCGGAATTCCGGCATCAAGGAAATCGCCCGGAGCAACGGCTTCGATCTCAGATTGATCGAAATGAAGTTTGCGAAAAAAGAAGTCGATGAACTGCGGGCCTTCGTACCACCAATGGCCGTAAAGCTCGGCATCATAGGGCGAAACGACGAGCGGCGGGTGGCCGCCAAAGAGGTCGTTCAACGCTCTCGCCTGCTTTATCCGTTCGCCGATAAAATGCATCGCATTCTCGGCGGCCTTTTCGCGGGCGGCGGCCGGGTCGTACGGTTGCTTTAATTGCTGCGGAACACTGCGGCCGGTGATGCGATGATATTTCAACCCAAGATGTTTGCGGTTCCCGTCATCGTCAAGATAGGGCTTTAGATATTCGAGCGGCAGGTCCCAGCCGATGTCGCGGTAAAATTCACGGTAAACGTCACTGCCCGGATAGCCGACCACATCGCTCCAAACCTGCTGGCTGGTTTCGACATCGCGTGCAAAAACCGCTGTCCCGTTCGGACAAACGACCGGGGCATGAACACCGTATTTCGGCCGCGGATCGCCGTAAAGGATGGCGTGTGTATCCGAGATAAAATACTCGATCCCGGCCGTTTTCAAAAGATCTTCAATGCCCGGTTCATACGCGCATTCCGGGAGCCAAATGCCCCGCGGTTGGCGGCCGAAGTGCTTTTTGTAATTCGCAACAGCCACCTCGATCTGCGCCCGTTTTGATTCCGGCGTCGAAATAAGCGGCAAAAAGCCGTGCGTCGCGCCGCAGGTGATTATTTCGAGCACGCCTTCTTCCTGCAGTTCGCGGAATGCGTTAACAAGATTGCGGTTGTATCGGCCGTTCCAAAGATTGAGCGAGGCCGAAAGGTTCTCGACGTACATCCGTGCGACAGGAACAAATTCCCTCGCTTCTTTTTCGGTCCGAGCAACTTCCTTCTCGGCAAGCTCAAGCAGTTTTTCAAGATGGGACGTGTATCGTCCTTCCAACAGCTTGTCCGCCAGCATCTCGCACAGTGGCGGCGAGACGTTCATCGCCAGCCGCGGCTTGGCGCCCGCTTCGTGAAGGTTTTGAAATATAAAAATTAGCGGAAGATAAACCTCGGTTATCGCCTCATAGAGCCAGTCCTCTTCCAAAAACGTCGGATACTCGGGATGCCGAACAAACGGCAAATGAGCGTGCAGGATAAGGCTAAAATAACCAACAGGCATACACGGATTGTAAATGAATGCCCGCAAGACGCAAGCGGCTGGCGATCTCCGCCATTGGGAGGCCAGGGCCTTAGCAAACACCTAAATTGGATTCGCCCTTATTCCGTCGCCAACGGGATGATCTTGGCGCCGTATGTATGCCCTTAATGTGAGAGTTCCGCGACCGGCCGGACCGGCTAAACCGGTAACGAATGGGAGCCGGCCGGATTCAGATCAAGATGCTCGGCAAAACTGATCGACCGCCGAGGCCGCTTTCGCATTCGATGCGGAAAATTGACCAGACTTGAGCCAAACACCGCCGAGCCGGATTCTTCTTCAAATTCGAACTCTTCGGCGTCAAACTCAAAGCGTTCTTTTAAGGCAGCCAGTGCCCGGGCAGCATTGATGTCGGCCATTCGGACAAGGCTTGCGAAAAGCCGCTCGCTGATTCGCCCGCGAAGCTCCTGAAGTTTTGTTCCGGCCGCAAGCGCGAACATCGCATAGCGAACTTCATCTGCACCAACGCCCGCAAACGCGGAATAATGCTGGCCGGAGAACTGTGCAAATGCAGACCGCGTGGCAAGATCAGCGGCGACTGTGTCATCACCCGCAAGAGCAACGTCAAACGCATCGCGTGCAAAACCGGCAGCATCCAAAACGCTCGCAAAACGCGATGCCGGAACTCGCCACTCGGAGGCATTGGCGGAATGCGGGCTTGGGCTTTTGCGCGGCGTTGTTACATCATTCGAATAAAGTATCCGAATGTATGGGCGGTTAACGGAATAAAAACCTATCTCAGCCCGGTACGTGGCGTCCGCACTAACGTCAAACCACCAATTTCCCCGCTCGTCTGCCTGATAGATATCTTCGTCACCCGTGGCGCGGTTTACCAGCTTGAGCACAAGCATATAACCACCTGAATGCCCAAGCGCACGGTTCAGCGTATGAAACGGGTTTTTACCAACAGACCAATAAAAATAAAGCCTGTTCGGCGACTGTAGCAGCAACCGCGCACGATTTCGCTTTGAAAGCTCAGGAAGCTTTGGAGCGGCTAACTCGAGGAATTCAGGCGAGCGACCCTCCAGCGCAGTCTGGTCGATCTTCTCGGAAAGTGCGTCTTGAATCGGCCCGTCGCCCGCGGCCTTTACCGGTGAGGTCGCCGCCCATCCCTCGGATACCGCAAACTCGACCGCCTGTCCGTCAACTTCCTTTGAGATCCTTCTGCCAATATTCTCTGCCATAAATACCGTCCAGTGCCAAACCGTTGATTATGCTAACTTTTGACGCCGGTTACAAGCCGATGAAGTGATTTCCGCATGGCGACGTCCGCGAAACACCCTTCAGACATAGCTAAAAAAAGGCCGGATAACGCATCACGCATCACCCGGCCTTCAACTAACAATCGACGATCAGTAAATGAAAGCGCTCTGTGTCGGCACGTCTCCGCTCTGACCGAACGGAAGCGTCAGGAATCCCGCCGATGAACGGTTCATATACCAGACGCCTTCCGTGGGCCGGAACACCGCGACATCGGCCTTGCCGTCGCCGTCATAGTCCGCGGCGATAGGAATATCACCGGCCTGCCCCCAGTTTACGCTGTCGAACCCGGCTGTCGATTGGCTTCGGAACCATTGGCCAGTTCCCGGCCGAAACACCGCCAGGTCGGTCGAACCATCACCATCAAAATCCGCGGGTGCGGGAATATCGCCCGCCTGGCCCCACGTGATCGCTGTAAACCCGCCTGCGGACCCAAGCACGTACCATGTGCTGTTCGACGGCCGGAACACAGCCTCATCGCCTCGCCCGTCGCCGTCAAAATCACCGCGAACCGGCTTATCACCTGCCGTTCCAAAGACCGTGCTTGTCAGCGGACCGGCTGACAGAGACCGGGTATACCAGGTGTTGGTGGATTCACGATATACGACCAGGTCGGTCGTCCCGTCATTGTCTCGGTCGGTCGGAACGGGCAGGTCACCCGCCGTACCCCAACCAGCGGAGACGAATGCCTGGCTGTCCGACAAAAAGATGTACCAAACGCCCTCAGACGGCCTGAAGACCGCAATGTCGGTCCTGGCATCGCCGTCATAATCCGCCGGCGCAAGTTTGTCACCGGCCACGCCCCACTGCATACCTGTATATCCGGCGGTCGTTTGTAGTAGATACCAGATATTGTCCGTCGGGCGCATTACTGAAAGGTCGGCTTTGCGGTCGCCGTCATAGTCGAAAAGGGACGGCCGTGCCGCAAGATCGTATTCGTACATGCCGCGCCCGTGGGTCGCAATGCGGAGCAGCCGTTGCGTCCGGTGAAACTCCATCCCAAAAACCGCCACGCGCGGCAGCCCGTCGCTAAACGGCTCCCACGATGCTCCGCCGTCGATCGACCGGAACACACCGATGTCAGTACCGGCAAAAATATCCTGCGAGTTGGCGGGATCGATCGCGAACGCATTTACCGGAACATCAGGTATCCCGGCACCGGACGCTGCCCACGTTGGTGACGGCGAAAGCAGATTTGTCGTTTTCCACACGTGCTGGCCCGCCGGCAGCCCGAAGCCGTTCAATGCAACATAGGCAACATTTGCGTTCGCGGGATCAATGGCCACACGGCCTACATAACGCCCCGGGATCGGGCCCGTGATATTGGTCATCGACGTTGCTCCGGCGGTGGTCGAAACAAAGATCGTACCTCCCGTCGTTCCAACAAGCCGGACATTGTCATCCTGCGCCGAAATGGCAATAGCACTGATTCGAGACGGCAGAACGCCGCTGACGTCGGTCATTGTCGTGCCCGTATTGGCGGAACGATAGAGCCGTGTCGTACCAAAATAAAGTGTTGACGGGTTTCCCGGGCCATGCACCATGGGCGCATAAAAAAGCACTGCATCATTACAATCAATGCCGTTGTTTGACGTGCCGTTCTGGCAGCCCAAAAATGCCGACCAGTTCGGGTCGCCATTGCTCACTGTGGTCGTCGCCCGGACAAATCCTATCTGCGACGTGGTTTGATTAAAATAGGTATGGAACGCGGTAACGCTTGTAGGTGAAGACGAATTTTGATCGATCACGCTAAAGCCGCCGTCGCCGCCGTCCGATCTGACCCAACTGGTGCCGTCAGGGGCAAGGAACTGAGTTCCATTATCCTGTGTGCCTCCAAGCGTGTAGTTGCGGTCCACGGGATGTAGCGAAATGCCCTGGAATTGCGTTGCACTGAATGACGTGTTGTTGAGTGACGTCCAGACGATCGGCGTCGCATCAACATTATTGGTGCGCCAAACACCGCCGTCGCTGCCAAAGTAAACCACGTTCGGGCTCGAAGGCGATACCGCAAAGGCCTGCGTATCAACGTGAAGATTGGCGGAACTGTTCGTAAAGGTCGAACCGCCGTTTATCGACCGCGCAAAAACAAGCGCCGGAGAACCGCCGAGATAAACCTTGTTCGGGTCGACCGGGTCAACCGCCACCGCGATATCGTAAAAACACTGTGGATTGCAAAAACCGGCGCCGCCCGCCGCCGGATTGAACGTCACGCCGCCATCTATAGATTTGTAGAGCGTACCGTTCGATGTGCCCGCCGCGGCATAGATCGTCACCACCGCACCCGAACGATTGACCGCTAATTCTGTTCGGCCCGCGGACGTTCCGTCACCGGTCGTCAGCGATCGCGTGAACGTGGGCGTCGGATCGTAGGCGTTCGCGGTACGGTAAACTCCGCCATCGCCGCCCAGGCCGACAACCGACACGACGAGAAGGTTCGGGTCCGCCGGGTCGCTCGCCGCATCTGCGATCGAGCGGCTCGTCGCCAAGGTGCCCTGAATGGCGAGCTTTTCGAAAACCGGGTTCGTGGCCATTGCAGTGGTCGTCCGGTAAACACCCGAGCTCGGCAGCGTCGCCCCGCCTGTCGAACCGCCAATACCCGCGACACCCTGGGCCGAGGTCACGATCAGCCTGTTTGGGTCCGTCGGGTGAACGATGATCTCGCTGATCCCGCGGCCCGTAAATATATCGGCCCCTCCCGAATTCTTGTTCAGCGGGCCCGTAATAACAGGGTTCGTATCAGCATTCGTTATGCGATAGACGCCAACGCCAAAGAAACTGTCCAAAGAGAATGCCGTCTCGCCCGTCCCAATGAAAACTGTCGAAGGGTCCGACGGCGATATCGCTATTGCCCCGACGGATAATGTCAGTGCACCATCCAGCAACGGCGTCCAACTTGCGCCGCCGTTCGTCGAACGATAGACGCCGCCCTGGGCCGCTCCCGCATAAACAATGTTTGGGTCCGTCGGGTGGACCGCCAGCGCGACAACGCGTCCGCTGTAAGACGTGCTCGCATTCACCGGTATGGGCGCCGGCCCAAGCGGATGCCATTGCTGGACCGCCGTCCGGCGTTCGCCGCGCGCCGCACGGCGGGCATTGCGCGCCGCCTCGCTGCGCTTCATGTCGATGATCGCCAGGCTTCGCGAACCCTGCGTTGCCGTATCAACGCCGCGCCACATTGCGATCTGCTCGTTCCGAAGGTTCCAGTATTCTGCCTTATCGATCTTTACGCTGTTTCCCGGGAGATCCGGTTCGTCCTCGTCAAAGACCTTTCCTCCGCGTTTGTCGGCGGCGGTATACCACCACGCCGAAATGGCGATGACTGAGAGGGCGGCAACAACGACAAGTATCGCTCGAAATGATTTCACGCTTTTTCCTCCGGGATCGGAACTTCTGATAATTTGAACTAATTGTGGATAGCTGCATCAACGAGAAAAGTTGACGAATTATGTTCCTCTTTTTTTAGGAAAATTTCCAGTGTGGATCTAAAGAAGCGGTATTTCGACCGTGTCCTGATCTTGTGGTCTTGGGCATTTTACTTTGCATCTCTTGGCGTGCGCTGCATGAGGTAAAGCCCGGTTTCCCACAAAGTCGCAAACACCGCAGCTAGATCGAAAGGCTCGCGTAGAATTCAAGGCGTTGGCGGACAAGATCTTCAGGCACCCCTTCGAGCTCGATCAGTTCGTGTGCGGTTCGGCTTTCGACCAACGGCCGCGGGATGATGGCGCATGCCGCAAAAACATCAGCCTCAAATTCTTTTCGCGTCCTACGTCCGATCCCGTGAAAATTTGCCGTCGCCCCATGGTCGGGCGCATGGATGAGGTAGTGGGCAAATTCGTGAAACATCACAAACAACTTGTTCGGCGGCGGCAGCTTGCTGTTGATCGCAATATAGTGGCGGCCAAGCAGCGAATAGTAGAATCCGCTTACGCGCAGCGGCATCTCCAGCACAGTTATTTTGTGCCGCTTGCAAAGACGGTGAAAATCATCCTCGGCCAAGGCGCTTTCATTCCACCGGCAATTTAGGTCGAGAAATTTTTTGATCGAGAAGCGCATATCGGGAAGTTTCGCGGCCGTGACTGTTCTGCACACAGTACAATGTACCACAGATAGAACATGAAGGGAAGATAGATCTTTTATGTGTTTCGCAGCGTGCGGTCCAGGACTTTTTTAGCATCACGCAGCGCGTCAAGTTTCTCTTCGTGGGTAAAACTCTCCCAGCCTCGGAAAAATACAACGCCGAAATCCGCCGGGTATTCGCGGCCTTCGTACAGAAACCATTCGTTCATTACACTCTGCGGATCACCAAGTCGCATGATCGAACCGACCACGTCGAACACCGGTGGCTCATCGATCGCTCCAAGGTCGTCCGCCAGGCCCACACCGCGTTCGGCAAGCAATCTCTGAACGATACTGACAACCCGTTCTTCGAGCAGACGGTCCAGGTCGACCGGGCGCTCACCCGCCACATACATCGGCCCTTTGCCCGTCAACAGCCAGTTTAGCGAAACGCCCGTATTTTCCGCGATCTTTATAAGAACATCGGGTGCAGGCATCCGTCCCTGAAAGTAGTTGCGAATTGTCGCATGCGGAACATCGATCCGCCGAGCCACCTCGGCCATCGTCGCCTGGTCAAATGCCTGTTTCAGCCTTTCAGTAAATCCTGCGCTCATTTCCTGCTTACAACGATCGTTTTGTCAAAGAATAGCTTCAAACCTTGCTCGAACGCAAGCAATTCAATTTCTTTGTGACCTTTGCGTCTTCGCCTTCGTGCTCTTTTATGGTGGACGGATCTTCAACCCAAGGGAACACGGAGCGAAGATGCAAGGCGTGCAAGGAAGAAAATCGAACTGATTTATGGCCAATACACAAACTGCTTGACAGCGAAATGCCCGCACAGGTATATTTTGAAGTTCGGCCTCGCGGCCCGCCTTGCCCGATCAACCGGTCAAATTGGGCCCGTTTCGAAATTCAAGCCACCCTAGCTCAGTTGGTAGAGCATTCGATTCGTAATCGAAAGGTCGTCGGTTCAAATCCGACGGGTGGCTCCATTAAATCTCGCTCGGCCCGTTTATTTAAGGCGGGCTTTGTTATTTTTTAAACAGGTTTAAATGCAGGTGTTATATTTAGCAGCAGCGGCCGGGCGCACGTTATACTCGAATCGAGCGACGTTGAGTCTCGTGTTGATCCGTTGAGTATGGATATTTTTGCGATCGCATTTCTTCTTGCTGTTGGGTTCGGGCTTGGGCTGACGCATGCGGTCGAGGCTGATCATTTGGCGGCGGTCTCCACGATCGTCAGCGACCGAAAGAATCCATGGAGTGCTGCATTGGTCGGCGGGCTTTGGGGCGTTGGACACACGGTCTCGCTGTTCATTGCCGGTATGGCGGTGATCTTGTTTCGCATAAATATCAGCGAGCGAACGGCTCTGTTTCTGGAATTCTGTGTGGGGCTGATGCTGATTGGCCTGGGCATTGACACATTTAGAAAATTGATCCGCGGACGGCAGATGCATTCCCATTCGCACAGTCACGGCGCGATCGTTCACGCTCATCCTCATATCCATGATGAAGCAAGCTCTCATGCTTCCGCGGAGAGCAATGCCGCCCTTACGCATCATGGGTTGAACCTCGGCCCGCGGCCTCTGATCGTAGGTATGGTCCACGGGCTTGCCGGCAGCGGAGCATTGATGCTGCTGGTGCTTGCGACCATTCCTTCCGTGCCTGCGGCGTTGGCGTATATTCTCATCTTCGGGCTTGGTTCCATCGGCGGTATGATGCTGATGAGCCTGCTGATAGGTGTTCCGCTTCAGTCGATCGCAAAGCGCTCTCTTCGCGGTGAGATGATCATTCGCGGAGCCGCAGGCCTTTTCAGCCTCGGCTTTGGTCTCTTCATGGTTTACGAGATCAGCTCGGCCCGCGTGTTGTTCTAGGCCCTGTTTCACGCGTCCGCCGACGCGTATTATTTTCGAATACTCGCCGATCCTCAAACTTTCTTCTCAT
>CAUJFK010000355.1 GCA_963169175.1 Acidobacteriota bacterium
AGCCACGGGTGGAGCAAAGCGGAACCCGTGGTTAGGATGAAAACGAGACTCTAAGCCCACGTAGTGGGCGACAGAGAGAGAGGTAACATCTATTGCTTTCATTAATTCAGCGAAAGCCTGCCGCCCGTTACACGGGTTTTGAAATTTTGGCTTGCCTAGCCCCACGTTTCGCTTCGCATCACGTGGGGCTATGTATATGCCGCTGCTCCGCAGCTTTTTAGGGTTTTGACACAGACTCTAGCGCGCGGACTTCTGAACAGTGCTCGACAATAAGCCTATGCTTGCATCTGACGCTCTAACCATCTGGACGATTGGGCATTCGACGCGCTTCATCGAGGAGTTTATCGAACTGCTGACGATCAACGGCGTCGAGGCGTTGGTTGATATTCGGCGGCTGATGGGTTCGCGGAAATTTCCGCAGTTCGATCAGGATGCGTTGCGTGAATCGCTTCTCGCGGCGGGCATTGAATATATGCCGATACCGGAACTTGGCGGAAGGCGGCGCGTCAATTCTGATTCGCACAACACCGTCTGGCGCAACGCGTCGTTTCGGGCCTATGCCGACCACATGGAGACGGACGAATTCAGACAAGGCATCGAAAAGCTGTTGAAACTCGCCCGCAAAAGACGAACCGCGATCATGTGCGCCGAGGCCGTTTGGTGGCGGTGCCACCGCGCACTTGTATCAGACTACCTGAAAGCAAAAGGCATCCGCGTTATACATATCCTCGGCCCAACGAGCACAAAGGAACATCCATACACATCCGCCGCAAATGTCCGCGGCGATACGGTTTCTTATACTGAAAGGTGAGAGGCTATAAACCCAGATCAGTCGTTATGCCGATCTTTTCTTCCTTTGCGGCCTCCGCGTGAAACTACTTTTGAACGCAAAGTCGCAAAGTTCGCAAAGAAATCGCAAAGAAGAAAAGCCGCAAAGAGTTCTCTAACGCGGATTCTCGGATAAGAAAAAGAGGAGGAAGAATGTCAGATAAATTCAAAGTCGGCGACCACGTTAGCTGGAACTCCGAAGCCGGCCGCGTTAGCGGAAAGATCATCAAGGTGCACACCAAAGATTTCGACTACAAAGGCCACACCCACCACGCAAACAAAGACGACCCGCAATACGAAATAAAAAGCGACAAAACCGACCACATCGCCGCCCACAAAGGCGGAGCGTTGACCAAATTGAAAGATCAATAATTCGTAACCGGCCGGAGCGCGGACACTCCAGGCTCGCATCGCGGGTTCCAACGGCGAAATTTTGGCGTTGCCCTTGTCTGCGTATTCAAAGGATTCTTCTGTAGAGTGGTATAATTAACCTGTGGACATTACGAATGTAAAGATCGACAAAACAGCATTCAGCGTCTTCACCAGCTTTGATGAAGCCGATGAGGCCGATCGAACCCACTGGCGGAATGCGTCTTTCGCCGATCGCCTTCTCGCTCTCGAATTAATGCGCCAAAGCGCCTATGGATACAACGATCCGGCTACCCGAAGACTTCAAAGAGTTCTTGAGATTGTTAGCGGCAAATGACGTCGAATATCTGCTCGTTGGCGGTTATGCCGTTGGCTTGCATGGCTATCCGAGGCCGACGGGCGACATCGACTTCTGGATCTCGCGGAGCGAAGCTAATGCAAAACGGATGTACTGTGTACTGATTGAATTTGGTTTCAATTCTCCGGACCTTTCTGCTTCATTGTTCACGGTGAAAAAAGGCATAGTCCGTATGGGTGTAGCTCCATTCAAGATCGAAGTTATTACGCATATCGATGGGGTTGATTTTGCCGATTGTTATCCGCGCAGGATCGAAACGGAGTTGGACAGCTGCAAAGTGAAGTTGATCAATTTCGAAGATCTTATTACCAACAAAAAAGCGAGTGGACGGCCTAAAGACATGAATGATGTGTTCGAACTCGAACGTTCACGTCATGATTGATCGGCCGCGGTTGGAAGCATTAAGTCGCGTCGCGGGTATTTCGTCGATCTCAGGTATCATCTGCACAGTGGTGGGCAAATTATAGCTCACGGGGCGCGGACACTCCTGTCCGCATCGCCGGTTCCTCCGGCGAAAAATCATTCAAAGTGAAAATGACCGACCCAACGACGACCAGGCCCAAATGAAATTAACCACAGATAAACGCAGATAGACACAGATAATGAAAAGACCTGCGGAAAATGTCTTATCTGAGTGAATCTGTGTTCATCTGTGGTTGAAACCGTTCTACCAACCTAATATGTATGCAAACATCAACGGGGCTACGATAGATGCATCGCTTTCGACGATGAATTTAGGCGTTGAGGCTTCGAGTTTGCCCCAGGTGATTTTTTCGTTGGGGACGGCGCCCGAGTAGGAGCCGTAGCTGGTTGTTGAGTCGCTGACCTGGCAGAAGTAGCCCCAGACGGGGACGCCAGAACGCTGAAGATCCTGGTGCAGCATCGGGACGACACAGATGGGGAAATCGCCGGCGATGCCGCCGCCTATTTGGAAGAATCCGATGGTCGAATCATTGGTTGCGTTTTGCGTGTACCAATCGGCAAGCATCGTCATATATTCGATGCCGGTTCGCACCGTGTGGACATTTTCGACATCGCCGGTGATCACGTGGCCGGCGAACATATTGCCCATTGTCGAATCTTCCCAACCGGGCACGACCATCGGCAAATTTTTCTCCATCGCCGCGTACATCCACGAGTCTTTCAGGTCGATCTGATAAAACTCTTCAAGCGAGCCGTTCTTCAAAACCTGATACATAAACTCGTGGGGAAAATATCGTTTCCCTTCCACATCGGCCCGCGTCCACACATCGACCATCGCCTTCTCAAGCCGCCGCATCGCTTCCATTTCGGGAATGCAAGTGTCGGTCACGCGGTTCATGTGCCGGTCAAGCAATTCCTGCTCATCCGCCGGCGTCAGATCACGATAATGCGGCACGCGTTCATAAAAATCATGCGCGACCAGGTTAAAAAGATCTTCCTCAAGATTCGCACCCGTGCAGGAAATTATCTGCACCTTGTCCTGGCGTATCATCTCGGCAAGCGATAAACCAAGCTCCGCCGTGCTCATCGCCCCCGCAAGCGTGATCATCATCTTCCCGCCGCCGTCGAGATGGTTTTTATACCCTTCAGCCGCATCGATCAAAGCCGCCGAATTAAAATGCCGATAATGGTGTTTTATAAATTCCGTTATCTGTCCGTTCATAATAATATTGCCCGCAACGCACGGGAGAAAAACGCATAAAAATTCTCAATCGTTTTCGGGTATGCTAACGTATTTTATGGAAGACTGCTAAAACCGATCTGTGGATTCGCCAAGAAAATGATCGCAGGTCGATCGCAATGGCGTCGCGGGAGGTTTGATGTATAACGAAAAGCATTATTGGTTTTACCGAAAACACTACGGCTGGGGTTGGGGACTGCCTGCGGCATGGGAAGGCTGGGTCGTCTATGCCTCATATGCAGCGTTGTTTGTATTTGCGTTCCGGTTTTTGCGGCCAGCGATCCATCCGGTAGAGTTCAGCATCTTTATCGGAATTATTACTCTTGTGCTGCTCGCTATCTGCTGGGTAAAAGGCGAACCACCGCGTTGGCAATGGGGTAACAGGATGCCTTAATCGACGTCCTGTTCCTCCGATTCGGCGTTCCTTTTGCTTTGCAGTTTTGGCATTTGAAGTACCTGTTCGCGGCGGGTTTCTGATTCGAGCTGGCCTACGCGGGCGGCGAGCAGGTTGTTCAGAGAGATCGATCCAACCAGATCGCGCGGATGGTCGCGGTGAACGACCGGGAAACGTGTCAGGCCGGTGGCCGCCATGCGTTCGACCACGACGCGAAGCGGTTCGTCATCGTAAACGACCTGTGCATCGTATCGCGTTATATCGGACAAATGTTTCTTCGCCGCTGTACCTTTCACCTGCTGGATGGCCGCGCGCAGCTCACGCCTTGTCACAACGCCGACAAATTTATCCTCGCTATCAACCACCGGATACATATGCTGAACGCGCTGGCCCAGGTCGGTAGGGATAAGTTTTGAAAGGTCTTTTACCGAAAGCGTCTCGGGAAGCACGACAATATCCGTCCGCATCACTTCGCGTGCAAATGTTATCTCAAGCGGGTCGAGCGCGTATTCGCGGCTCATATGATAACCGCGGCGCTCGATCTTTTCGGTCAGGATCGAACGGCCAAGCGTAAGCACCGTAAACGCATGCGCAGTCGTAACCGCGATCAACAGCGGCAAGAGCGTGTTTATATCGTGTGTTAATTCGAACGCAAAGACGATCCCTGTCAGCGGCGACCGCATCGTGCCGCCGAGAATGGCTCCCATGCTGATCAGCGGCCAAAATCCAAGGCCTTCCGCCGGGAGGAACATCGCTTCAATCCCGCCAAGAGCGCCGCCCATCATCAACAGCGGAGCCAGTACGCCGCCCGACGTTCCCGAACCAAGCGAAACGGCCCATATCGTCGATTTTACGATCAAAATTCCGGCGATGACCTTTATCGGTACATCACCCTGAAGCAGCGCACCGATGGTGTCGTAACCGACGCCCAACGCCTGCGGAAAGATCAATCCGCCCACACCGATAATCACGCCGCCGATCGCCGGCCACCACATCCAATGTATAGGCAATTTTGCGAAAGCGTCTTCCGACGCATAGACGGCCTTTGTCAGAATCAGTGAAAGCAAACCTGCGAGAATGCCCGCGAGCAGGCATGCGGCAAGGCCGTCGAGGCCGACGTTCAGCGGATGTTCCGGCACCGGAAACAGCGGGCCGACGCCGAGGATATAACGCCGCGCAGTCGCCGCCGCCGCGCTCGCAAGCGCCACAGGGATCAAACTGCGCGGTTTCCATTCGAACAGCAAGAGTTCGACCGCGAGCAGGACCGAAGCGATCGGGGCGGCAAACGTTGCGGACATACCGGCTGCGGCGCCGGCAACAAGCAGAGTCTTGCGCTCAGCGCTTGTGAGCCGAAAAAACTGCGCGATCATCGAACCAAACGCTCCGCCGGTCATGATGATCGGCCCTTCGGCGCCGAACGGGCCGCCGGACCCGATAGAGATCGCGGACGAAAGCGGCTTTAGCAACGCGATCTTTGGCTGCACCTTGCTGCCGTTTAGCAGTATCGCTTCGATGGCTTCTGGAATGCCGTGGCCGCGAATTCGGTCGGACCCGTAACGTGCCATCAGCCCAACGATCAGCCCGCCGATCACCGGAACGATAACGATAAACACGCCAAGCGTACTCAACGCCGGTGTGGTGTCACCCGAAAAACTCAAAGTTTGGAAAAAGAAAAGATTAGTAAAAAAAGCGATCAGCCGCAGCAGAAGGAACGCGATCACGGCGCTTGCCAACCCTATAATAACCGCAAGCAGCGAGATACGCAGCACGCGCCGTGTCGTCGTAAAATCCCCAAGTTCCGCCGCCGCCGAGTTCTCAAACTTCCGAAATCTCTCCGCAAATCCCAAACTATCTGCAACATTCATAAAAATATCCAAACTATTATTGATATCACTTTTGACCGGATTTCTCAGGTAGCCAAGTGTTATTATCATCCGTCGGACGATCAAACTGCAGCAGCCCGCGCGTGAGAGGGTGCGTCAAAGCCCTAAGCTGCGGAGCAGCGGCATATTTGTAGCCCCACGCGAAGCGAAGCGAAAACGTGGGGTTAGTCGAGCCGATATCTCAAGCCCGTGTAGCGGGCGGCAGACTTTTACTAGGTTATAGAAAATGACGGAGGTTATATACCTCTCTGTCGCCCCCTATGTGGGCTTGCGGATCTTTTTGCCGCTTTACCCCAGGTTCCGCTTCGCTCCACCTGGGGCTACATTTATTTCGCTGCTCCGCAGCTAAGAATAGTTTTGACACAGGCCCTTACGCGCGGGGTTCTGCATGATGGTCACTGTCTTGCTCCATTTTGCTATCCTCGATTTCTTGCTTCATTTTGCTATTCTCGATCACGGAGGTATCTCTGCGTGCCGGAACGAAACATGAATTTGGATGAAGCGATCGAAACGCGCAACTTTGGCGAGCTGCGCGATGCTTTGGACAATCTGCCGCCGTTCGAAATTGGAAATTTGATGACCGCCATGGCCGCCGAGGATCGCGTGCTTGCGTTTCGTGTACTTCCGCGCGAGCTTGCGGCGGATGCGTTCGAATATCTTCCGTTCGAGATCCAGCAGGAATTGTTAAAGTCACTCGGCCAGGAACAGGTCGCCGCGATCTTGAACGAGATGGCGCCCGACGACCGGACTCACCTTTTGGACGAACTGCCCGGCAACGTCACAAGCCAATTATTGAATCTCCTCACGCCGGACGAACGGCACGTTGCGGTACAGCTTTTGGGCTATCCCGAAAGCAGCATCGGACGATTGATGACATCGGATTACGTCCGCCTGCGGCCGGAATGGACAGCCGAATATGCCCTCGACCATATTCGCCGGCACGGCCATGACAGCGAAACGCTGAACGTGGTTTACGTGATTGATGACGGCGGCAAACTGATCGACGACATTCGTATTCGCAAACTGCTGCTTGCTTCGCCGGATGCTCCTGTCGCCGATGTAATGGATGATACGTTCATCTCGCTGATGGCCGCCGACGACCAGGAAACCGCGGTCGATGCAATGCGCCGAAGCGATATGACCGCACTTCCCGTGACGGATTCTGACGGCGTTCTGGTCGGCATCGTTACAATTGACGACGTTTTAGACGTAGCCGCCGCCGAGGCGACCGAAGACATTCAGAAGTTCGGCGGTATGGAAGCACTCGACGAACCATATCTGAAGATCGCTTTTTTCCGCATGGTAAAAAAACGCGCCGGTTGGCTTGTGATCCTGTTTTTGGGTGAGATGCTGACGGCGACCGCGATGGGCTTTTTTCAAAACGAGATAGAAAGAGCGGTCGTGCTGGCGCTGTTCGTTCCCTTGATAATTTCGTCCGGCGGCAATTCAGGTTCACAAGCCGCGACGCTCGTCATTCGCGCAATGGCCTTGACCGAAGTAACGCTCGGCGATTGGTGGCGCGTTATGCACCGCGAGGTATTTACAGGCATCGCACTCGGCTCTATACTTGGTGCGATCGGTTTTTTGCGGATCACGCTATGGTCCGCATTCTCAAATATCTACGGCGAACATTGGCTGCTGGTCGCGTTGACGGTCGGAGTTTCGCTGATCGGGATCGTGCTCTGGGGAACGCTCGCTGGTTCAATGCTGCCGTTCATATTGCGCCGCGTCGGCATCGACCCGGCGACATCATCCGCACCTTTTGTCGCGACCCTGGTTGACGTTACAGGTTTGATCATCTATTTTGGCGTCGCAATGATAATATTGCGGGGAACATTGCTTTAGCATCTTTTCTTCCCTTTGCGGCCCTTTGTGTCCACCCTTTGCGGCCTTTGTGTTAACGACTTTTTAAACACAAAGGTCACCAAGTTGAAGACACAAAGGGCGCAAAAAGCACGCGCGATTCAACTGTTACAGTTTATTAGTTTGAAGATCATGAACACCAAATATTTACGATCCTCTCCCGTCACCGTATTCTTGGCTCTCCTGATACTCGGTTCATACGCAGTTTCGGCGCAGTCGAAGGCGAAGAATCTTGAGTCGGGCAAATCGCTTCAAAAATGGCAGGGGATTCATCTTCTCGACTTTAATAACGATGCCGATCTTGAGGCTCTCGCCCTTGAACTGCCAAGGCTTGCGGCGCAGGGTATCAATTTCATCATTCTCGAAGTCGATTATCATTTCGAATTTAAATCGCACCCAGAACTGCGGCAGGATGCGAAACAGATCACAAAGGCCGGTGCTCGTAAATTCGCCGCCGAGAGCCGTCGCAACGGTATCCGCGTGATACCCGAATTCCAGACTATCGGCCATCAATCGTGGGCGAAAACAACATTCCCGCTGCTCACAAAATATCCGCAATTTGACCTAACGCCCGGTGCGTTCCCAAATAACGAAGGCCTCTATTGTCGCGAGTGGGATGTCACTAATCCGGAAGTTTACAAGATAGTTTTCAAGCTGCTGGATGAGATCATCGACGGGTTTCAGGCCGATGCCTTTCATATCGGTGCCGATGAGATCTTTCTGCTCGGCTCCGACAAATCGCCTTCAACAAAAGGCAAAGATCCCGGGAAGCTTTACGCCAAGGCGATCAACGACATTTATGCCCATCTTGTGAAAAAGCGAAAGATTGAAATGATAATGTGGGGCGACCGCCTTATCGATGCAAACCGCCTTAACTGGGGCGAATGGGAAGCCTCAAAGAACGGCACCGCGGCGGCGGTTGATATGATTCCAAAGGACATCATAATCGCCCCGTGGCACTACGAGCCGATGAAAGACGGATACCCGTCGATACCGATGTTTATCGAAAAAGGCTTTCGCGTACTGCCGACAAGCTGGCGCGATCCCGCCGCATTGAAGCTGCTTATCGAATACAGCTACAAACAGGATTCACCAAAAATGCTCGGCCATCTGTTCTCCATCTGGAGCCGCCCGCGCGGGCCCGTGTCAGAATATAAGCCGATGGTCGATGGGTTGAAGATCATTAAGACACTTGAATCCAATTAGCATTAGTCGTAATTCGCAAGGTTCCTCCGGTTT
>CAUJFK010000356.1 GCA_963169175.1 Acidobacteriota bacterium
TATCGGAATGCAGGTGAACATCGGCAAGGTGATGAACCTTGCACATAAGGCGGGGATGCCAAAGGTCGATAAGGCTTATCCGTCCATGGCACTTGGCACAGCCGAAGCAACGCCGCTAAATGTGGCGACCGCCTATACGATGTTCGCCAATCTTGGCGACCGTGTGCTGCCGATGCCGATAACGCGGGTCACGACCGGCGACGGCCGTACTGCAACCGCTCCGAAGGGTGACCGGAAGAATGTCATCCGGTCGGATGTTGCCTATATCGCCGACGACATAATGAAGGATGTGATCAATCGCGGGACCGCCGCACAGGCCCAGGCATGGGGCTTGAGAAACGTGCCTGGCAAGATGGCGATCGCGGGTAAAACCGGCACTTCGCGTGATGGTTGGTTCGCCGGTTTTACGCCGGAGATCGTCTGTGTGGTTTACGTCGGTTTTGACAATAATGATGATCTTGGAATGAAGGGATCCGATTCGGCAATGCCGATCTGGGCGGACTTTATGCAGGAGGCCCTGAAGCTCCATCCGGAATGGAACGGCGATTGGGCAATGCCGGCCGGCATCAGAAAAGCCGAGATCGACATTCGCAACGGGGCACTGATCCGCGAACTCGATGCGTTGGAAGGCCAGCCCGGCCAGCCTACTCCAACGCCGATCGTCACCCCGACGCCCGGCCCTGACGGCCCCGACCTTTCAGCCTGGGAGACCGAAGATCTTCCGCAGCCGAAAGAAGTTTATGTCACCGATGTGCCGCCTGAATTTCGCCGTACCGAGATATTTATTGCCGGTACTGTTCCAAATCGAGCGTTGATCCCGGTCGATGAAGAACCTTTGCCCGGCGACCCGTCGGCCCCGTCGCCGACGCCGCTTTCCGAAACC
Organism: Acidobacteriota bacterium; assembly: GCA_963169175.1. GTDB lineage: Bacteria > Acidobacteriota > Blastocatellia > Pyrinomonadales > Pyrinomonadaceae > OLB17. Next base: position 884 of record CAUJFK010000356.1, read on the forward strand.
TGGTCTGATGGCCTGACAAACTCAAACACTACGCGGCCCGGCGAACGCACACAAGAAACGCCCGGCTGGGTAAACGTCGACATCTGCCCCGTCTCCGGCCTCCGTGCAACCGTCAACTGCCCCCGCCACGAAACACGCAAATTCCGCCTAAACGCCACCCCAAAAGAATTCTGCCCAATTCATTCATCACCGTAACGAAACACCAGTTGACCTGCAAGAACAGTATCCGGGCAGGCTTATATTGAAAAGCCTCATGTTTATAAATGCCCGAATAAACGAGAAGGTCGTTGCATTTCGCTAGGATTCTAGGCCTGATCAATCGGTTCAGGCAATCGCCAAATACTCGACGAAATGTTAAGATTCCTTAGGTTGGATATTTGTCAACGCTTAATAAAAACTAGTTTTAAAGGAAGATAATCCGAGATCGATTTTGAATTGACAGAAGAACATATTGCGCTGCGGAATACTGTTCGGGAATTTTGTGCGGGTGAGGTGGCGCCGTTTATTAAGGAGTGGGACGAGAAGTCTTATTTTGAGCCTAAGGTTTTTGAGACGATGGCGGAGCTTGGGCTTTTGGGCGTTTGTGTGCCGGAGCAGTATGGCGGGGCGGGATTTGATTATATTTCGCTTGGGCTGGTGTGCGAAGAACTTGAGGCCTGCGACACATTTTTGCGTGTGGCGATGTCGGTGCATGTCGGGCTGAACAGCCTTAGCCTTTACAGCTGGGGCACCGAGGAGCAGAAGCAGAAGTATCTTGTCCCGCAGGCGCGCGGGGAAAAGATCGCGACGTTTGGGTTGACCGAGCCGAATGCGGGGTCGGACGTGATCGGGATGCGTTCGTACGCGACGCGCGACGGCGACGACTGGATTCTGAACGGCGAAAAGATGTGGATCTCGCTGGCGGATGTTGCGGACAATTTCCTGTTCTTCTGCTGGACCGATCAGGAAAAGCAGAAGGTGCGCGACCACAGCGGCCTTTCGTGTTTTATCGTCGAACGGACAATGCCAGGTTTTTCGAGCGGGACGATCCACGGCAAGATGGGCATCAAAGCCGGCAACACCGGTTATTTTTCGCTCCAGGACGTCCGCGTGCCGCAGGCGAATATGCTCGGCAACCCAGGCGAAGGATTTAAGATAGCGATGTTCTCGCTCGAAAATGGGCGATACACCGTGGCGTCAGGCGCGACAGGCGTGATAAAAGCCTCCCGCGATGCATCGGTCGAATACGCAAACACCCGCGAGGTTCAGGGCCAGAAGATCGCCAATTTCCAGCTCGTCAAACAAAAGATCGCCGAGATGGAGGCCGATTACGAAATGGCACATCTGCTTTGGCTAAAGGCCGGCTGGCTGAAGAATGAGGGTTTGTCATCGAACAAAGCGGCGAGTCTCGCCAAATGGCAGGCGACCGTGCGGTCAGAAAAGGCCGCGTCGATGGCGATCGAGGTCCACGGGGCCAACGGCTATACAAACGATTATCCCGTCGAGCGGTATCTCAGAAACTGCAAGGCCGCCGTCATTTACGAGGGAACACGCGACATCCACACAATAATGCAGGCGGATTGGGCGCTCGGGCTGAAAAAGGAAAAAGTGGCCAGGGTCACGCTGCCGGCATATCAACCGACGGAGGCAAAGAGCACCGCGAGCTAGGTATGTAATTCAAATCAGGAACTATCAAATTAAAAGGGCCGGAATCCATAGATTTGGTTTCCGGCCTTTTTCAATCGGTAAATGGCAAGGTGTTTGGCCGATCCCTGGGACTTAGAACCCTTTTGCCGGGTCGAGACTGGACATCTTCCATTCGCCATTCTCTTTCACGAACAGCACTTCAAACCCATTCGGATAGCTTATTGTTTTTACCTTGGCCACGGCCTTATCGCCCTTGATCCGTTCATTTGAAACTTCACAAACCTCGATCGTTACCGGATCGACGTATTCGCTCAGCTTCTTGATGTTGCTCTCCTTCATTTGCTCTTCAAAGTTCTTGAGCGTCTCGGCATCGTAGAATTTTCTTATTGCGGCATCATCCTTCTTGACGACAGCGGCGCAGTAGGCCTTGTAAACTGGCGTTAATGTCGGCGCTTCGTTTGTGACCGGGCCCGGAGTTGGCGTTGTGACAGCAACCGCACTGTTCCCGCCGGAACTGGCCGAGTTTGCGGTGTTAGCGTTTGTTTTGCTGCTGTTCGCGGCATTACCGGTGTTGTTGGCTGTGGGCTCGGTTCCGCAACCCGCGGAAAGAAGAGCAAGGGTCGATAATAGGACAAAAACTGAATTGCGTATGTTCATAAAAGTCTCCAAAATCAAAACTTCAAGTATAATCAATCGGTAAATAATGGACAAAACATACAGAAACGAATTTCGCCGAAAATTCCTGACCGAAGGCTTGCCCGCGCCATTGACCAGGGCGAGCCGTCATTTGCAGTTATTCGACAACTATCTCACCGGTACGCGGATGCGCATCCGGACAGTGCGCGATCCGGAGACAAAGCAATGGTCGTGGCTGCTTCAGCAGCGGTTCGTCGTGGAGGCTTCAGATCTAAAGTATTTGAAGATCGGCGAAATCAATTTGAATGCGGGCGAACATACGGTCCTTGAACCATTTGAGGGAAATGAGATCCGCAAGAACCGCTATTTTCACGAATTTGATGGACGGGAATTTGCGGTCGATAAGTACATCGGAAAGCTGTGGGGACTTAACATTGCAAGCGTCGAATTTCCGGATGCAGACGATTTCGCCCGCTTTGAGATGCCGTCGTTCGCT